>NZ_JBSHAQ010000002.1:132434-358230 GCF_053611585.1 Streptomyces sp. NPDC054794
CACGCCGCCGGAGGCGGCCGATGAACACAGCCCGGACGGCTGGGAGGCCAACCACGCGGTCCTGGCCCACCTCGCGGAACACCGGGTGGTCTGGCAACCCTGACCGCAGCCGACGGGGCCGTCCTGACACGCTCGGCGAAACACCGGCTGGTGGCGGCGCACGCCAACCGCCGCGCCGCCCACACACCGGACGGAGTCCGGCACGCCGCCGGAGGCGGCCGATGAACACAGCCCGGACGGCTGGGAGGCCAACCACGCGGTCCTGGCCCACCTCGCGAAACACCGGGTGGTCTGGCGACCCTGACCGCGGCCGGCAAAGCCGTCGCAAGGCCGTCCGGTGGTGTGGTCGGTGTGCGGGGCGGGCAGGTCTGGACGGGTCGGGTTGGGGGCCACCGGAGGTTCAGTGGACCGAGGTGGGGTTGTGCGGGCGCGGGACAATGGACCGTGGCCCGGCCTGACGGCGGTGCCCAACGCAGCTATGAGGAGGAGCAGACATGGCGGAGCCCACGCCGCGTCGGAACGAACCGCGGCTACGCCCCGCGCCCCTGATCTTCGAGCCCGTGGAAGCGGCCTCCGACCCTGAGCACTTCTTCGATCTGGAGTCCATCGACGATCCGCGCGCGCTCCTGACCCGGGCCACGGAGCTGACGCAGGCGTTCCGGGCGGCCGCCGACCGGGCGATGGAGTTCCAGGCGATCGCGGCGGCCCAGCTGGCCGACCCGCGGCGGTTCGACCGGCTGACGCCCGCCGACATCGGCGAGCGGGCGGAGTGGACCGAGGACTACGCCAAGAAGATGATCGAGTTCGGGCGGGACCTGATGCGCGGGTCCGGCCCCGAGGGACGGGGACCCGAGGAGTCGCTCTGAGCGACCCACCCGCGGGGCATATGCCAGGCGGGCAAGATACTCCCTCCCACCCCCTCCCGTCCCCGATTTGCACAACCCTCCGGGACGGCCCGCTCACCGGCGGTAGATGTATGCGCCATGAGCAACACACAGAATGTCACCACCGACGGCGCCGCCTGGCTCTCCTCCGCAGGAACGTATCCCCGTAGCACGCTCGCGTTCTGGTGCGAGCGGCCCGACGCCCCGGTGGTCCTGCCCTGCGGCACCGCCTTCGACGTGGTGAACGCACCGGCGCTCTTCGGCCGCCGCATGCTGGACCGGTTATGGGAGGAGGGCCCCGGCTCCGGTCCGGTCGCGGTGTTCCGGGGCCGCATGCTCCTGTTCGCCGCCCCCGGCACGGCCCAGCGGCTCCCCTCGCTGCTGACCTGGGAGGAGTGGGGCCGTACGGGAGGTGTTCCGCCGCTCCTGTGCCACGGCACCGGCGACGCCGTGACCGTCCCCGCCCTCACCGGCGACGACTCCCCCGCCCCCGGCGGCTCCCGCTGGCTGGTCGCCCCCGACACCCGACACCCCTGGCTGCCCGGCCCCGAGATCCTGCTCTGGGCGGCGGTGCGGGCGGCCCGCGCGGGCGTGCGGATATCGATTTTTCCTCCCACCGATCAGGATGCTAAGGTCTACGACGTCAGCAGGCGCCGCTAGCTCAGTTGGTTAGAGCAGCTGACTCTTAATCAGCGGGTCCGGGGTTCGAGTCCCTGGCGGCGCACGCGCATACGAGGGCGGGTCACGTTCGAGAGAACATGGCCCGCCTTCGTCGTTGTGTTCCCGGAGCAGCAAGAAACCGGGCGCTCAGCCCAGTGCCCCCGGCGTGATCTTCACCGTCCAGGCGCCCGACATCGTGCGCCCCTCCACCTCCACCTTCACGCCCTCGCCCGGCACCGTGAAGCTCTCCCCGAGGGCGACCGGCGCGTCGGCCAGCGGCGGGTACACCGAGTTCTCCCAGCAGGCCTCGGTGTCCGGATGGGCGTCCACGACCTCGATCCCCCCGTTCCCGGAGGCCACCTCGCTGCGCACCCGGTACACGAGCACGCCCTGCCGGCAGCCCGCGACGTCGTTCCCCGTCGAGCCGCGCGCCTCGAAGGCCAGCACGCTGTCCGGCCCGGTCCGCACGACGGCCAGCTTCGTGCCCGAGCCCAGGCCGAACGCGACATTGCCGGAGATGCCCGGGACGGAGGTGGCGGGCCCGGCGGAGAGAGGCTCCAGGGTCAGCCGCGTGGGACCGGTCCCCCGTACGCAGGCCACCTGACGGGGGTCGAGCCAGCCCAGCTTCCACTTGTGCCAGGCGAACAGATCCGGGGACAGTCCGAACTGGCTGCCCATCAGGTCCCAGTCGCCGACGTACGTGTCCCAGTCCCCCTTGCCGTCCTCCGGGCGGTGGTAGAGGTCCGGCAGGTCGAAGACGTGCCCCGTCTCGTGCGCGAGGACCAGCCGATCCGGCGGATGTCGCTCGAAGACCGTCACGACCCGCTTCACCTCCGTGCCGTCGACCTCCTGCGGTGTGTCCAGATTGACGACCTTCGTCGCGTCGGAGTCCACACCGGGCGCGTCCGGGTCGGCGACGAAGTAGACGACGTCGTAGCGCGAGAAGTCGACCTCCGGATCGGCCACGGCGAAGGCGTCGCGCAGATAGGCGGCCCGGAGCGCGGGGTTCCAGTCCCGCCGTATGGCGTATGCCGTCGAGGGCCGCGGCATGCTCACCCAGTGGGCCAGGGTGTGCGGGCGCAGCGTGAACCTGCCGTAGGAGGCCTGTTCGAAGAAGCGGCTGGTGGCCGGGAAGTGATCGGCGGCCAGTTCGTCGGGGGTGAGGTGCGGGGTTGCGTCCGGGAAGGAGAGGAACACCATCACCGCGTTGAGCGGGCCGGTCGGCCGGGTGTACGCCGGGTTCCACACGTCCACGCCCTCGGAGTGGTGCGCCTCGGTCCGGTGCAGGGCGCACGGTGCCGTGTCGAACGGCTCGGCGGCCGAGGGGCCCGTCAGGATCGTGGTCGTGGCGAGCGCCGACATCGTGGTGAACACGGCGGCGGCGCTGCGCAGATGGGGCGGCAAGGGAACCTCCGGGTGCGGAACTCGGGACACCGCTCCCAGACTGTGCGACTTTGCCGTACTACGCCCTGTTTGTCTGCACCGGAAGGGTGAGGAGTACCGGATGAGCCCAAGTGGGCGACACCCCGAAACACTCACGGAACGTCACAACCGGTCGGAGGCCCCAAGAACCCGTCCAGGTGCGGGCAGAAACGATCTGTCAGAACTGCCGCCCGGTCGTGGACACTGGACAGTGGCTGGAAGGCCCCAGAGCCAGCCTCTATGATCGGCACACTTTCCTGCACGGACCGAGATCGAGTGCACTGCGGGAGCGAGCGGTGAGCGGAACGTCCGAAGGGCCGACGCCCGCGGCAGACCTCGACCGGTCAGCCGTTACAGAGAGTGACCTCGGTGCGCCTCCTCGTGCCGAGTCGCTTCCCGATCCCTCCAACCCCCTGCCCCGGCCCTCGCCCCCGCCCGGGGCCGCGCCCGCGTCGACGGCCGCGTACCACTCCGCCTTCGCGGCCGCCCCGCTCGCGATGGCCGTGGTCGACCGCGAGGGCCTGGTCGCGGACGCCAACGACGCGTTCGGCGCGCTGCTCGGCACCGAACCGGCCGCGCTGACCGGACGCCTCGCCGCCGATCTGGTGGATCTGGCCTCCGACGCCCGCAGTTGGCACGCCTACCGCGAGGTGCTGCGCGGCCGGCAGGCGAGACTGCGCTGCACGCGCCGTCTGAAGCACCCCGACGGCCGATCGGTGTGGGTCCAGGTCACGGTGGCGCCGCTGGACGGGGCCGAGCCCGGCATCCTGCTCTCGGTCGCCGACATCAGCGCCCGCCGCGAACTCCAGGCCCGTTTGCGGCACTTGCAGATGCACGACCCGGTGACCCGGCTGCCCAACCGCACCCTGTTCTTCGAGCGCCTGTCGGCCGCGCTGGAGGCGGAGTCCTACGAGCAGAGCGGCACCGGCCGGATCGGCCTGTGCTATCTGGACCTGGACGGCTTCAAGGCGGTCAACGACACCCTCGGCCACCGCGTCGGCGACCGCCTGCTGGCGGCCGTGGCCGAGCGGCTGACCCAGGTCGCCGACGAGGCCGGGTACACCAGAACCGGCGTCCCCCTGGTCGCCCGGCTCGGCGGCGACGAATTCGCCCTGCTCGTCGAGGACTCGACCGGCACCGACCAGCTCGCCGACCTCGCGGAGTCCGCCCTCGGCGCCCTGCAGGCCCCCTTCGACCTGGCCGGCCAGCGGCTGTCCCTGACGGCCTCGATCGGCGTGGTCGAGCGCCATGCGGCCGGGACGACCGCGACCGGTCTGATGCAGGCCGCCGACACCACGCTCTACTGGGCGAAGGCCGACGGAAAGGCCCGCTGGACCCTGTTCGACCCGGAGCGCAACGCGCACCGCATGACCCGCCAGGCCCTGTCCTCCACACTCCGGCCCGCCATCGACCGCGGCGAATTCGCCCTCGAATACCAGCCGTTGGTCGGCATGGAGGACGGCAGGCTGCGCGGTGTCGAGGCGTTGGTGCGCTGGCACCACCCGCAGTTCGGCACGCTGACGCCGAATCGGTTCATCGGACTGGCCGAGGAGGACGGCTCGATCGTGCCGCTCGGCCGCTGGGCCCTGGGCACCGCCTGCCGCCAGGCCCGCCGCTGGCAGCTGGACCACCCCGACGAGCCGCCGATCTTCGTGAGCGTCAACGTGGCGGTCCGCCAGGTGTGGGACTCCGACCTGGTGGCGGACGTGGCCGAGACCCTCGCGGAGACGGGCCTGGCCCCGCACCTGCTCCAGCTGGAGCTCACGGAGTCCGCGGTGATGGGCTCGGCGGGCCGCCCGCTGCAGGCCCTGCAGGCCCTCAGCGACATGGGGGTGCGCATCGCCATCGACGACTTCGGCACCGGCTACTCGAACCTGGCCTATCTGAGCCGCCTGCCCGTCTCCGTCCTCAAGCTGGACGGCTCCTTCGTCCGCGGTTTCCAGTACGACGACCCGGGCGACCGGCCCAACCCGGCCGACGAGGTGGTCGTCGAGGCGATGATCCAACTCGCCCACCGGCTGGGCCTGACCGTCACCGCGGAGTGCGTGGAGACCTCCGCCCAGGCGACCCGGCTGCGGCACATCGGCTGCGACACCGGCCAGGGGTGGCTGTACTCCCGCCCGGTGCCGCCGGACCGTATCTCCGAGCTGCTGGAGACCCCGGCCTACGCGGTCGGCAACCCGTAGGCGTCCGCGATCAGTTCGTACGAGCGCAGCCGCAGCTCGCCGCGGTGGGCGTGCGAGGTGAGCATCAACTCGTCGGCGCCTGTGCGCTTGTGCAGGTCGTCGAGGCCCGCGCGCACCTCGTCCGCGGTGCCGTGCACGATGTTGCCGGCCCAGGACCGCGCGAACTCCTCCTCGTACGGGCTGAATTCGTGCTTCGCCGCCTCGCCCGGGTCGGGGAAGAGGCCGGGGCGGCCGGTGCGCAGCCGGACCATGTTCAGGGCGGCGGCCCGCACCTGCCGCCGGGCCTGGGGCTCCTCGTCCGTGGCGAGGGCGGAGACGCCGATGAGGGCGTAGGGCTCGTCGAGGACGGCGGAGGGGCGGAAGGACTCCCGGTACAGGTCGAGCGCCGGGATGGTGTTCTGCGCGGAGAAGTGGTGCGCGAAGGCGAAGGGCAGGCCCAGCAGGGCGGCGAGCCGGGCGCTGAAGCCGGAGGAGCCGAGCAGCCAGATCGGCGGGCGGTGCGGGGACTGGACGCCACCGGGGGCGGTCCCCTGCACGGGTCCCGGGATCGCGTGGATGCGGCGGTAGGGGTGACCGTCCGGGAAGTCGTCGTCCAGGAAGCGGGTGAGCTCGGCGAGTTGCTCGGGGAAGTCGTCGGCGCCCTCGCTCAGCGTGTCGGTCCGCCGCAGCGCGGCCGCGGTGGCGCCGTCCGTGCCCGGCGCGCGGCCCAGGCCGAGGTCGATCCGCCCCGGGGCCATGGCCTCCAGCGTCCCGAACTGCTCGGCGATGACGAGGGGCGCGTGGTTGGGCAGCATGACGCCGCCCGAGCCGAGCCGGATCCGCTGGGTGTGGGCGGCCAGGTGCGCCAGGATCACGGCGGGCGAGGACGAGGCGACCCCCGGCATGGAGTGGTGCTCGGCGACCCAGTACCGGTGGAAGCCCCGCGACTCGGTGAACCGGGCCAGTTCCACGCCGGTGCGCAGCGCGTCGCTCGCGGTGCTTCCCGCGCCGACGGTCACCAGATCCAGTACGGAAAGGGGTACGGGGGCGCTGCCGTGCGCGGTGCCCCGGATCTCGTCTGCCGACACGGTCTGTGCCTCCTGTTTTCGGCCCTTGCGCTGTCCTCCCGGGACGTACGGGAGGCACTACGGATGAACAGGGGACGTAACAGGAGGCAGTCTCCGGTTTATTCCCGGGGACGGGGGCCGGCGCGGGGCCGGGCCCTGGGCCGCGGCCGGTCAGACCTGCACGATCGGCTCACGTGTGAACAGGGAGCCCAGGGTCGGAGCGTTCACTCGCCGGTCCGCCAGCCGCAGCGCCTCCCACACCGTGACCTGGTTCGCCGTGAGCACGGGCTTGGAGAGGGCCTTCTCCAGCAGGGGGATGTGGGCGACCGTGTGCAGGGCGGTGTCGGGGAGCAGGATCGCCTGCGCGTCCGGGCCGTCGGCGGCCCGGGCCAGCGTCAGCACCTCCTCCTCCCCCCACGTGGCGACCTCGGCCGCCGTCACGATTCCGGACGCCCGCACGCCGGTCACCTCGATGCCCCCGGCCCGCAGGAAGTCCGCGAACAGGGACGCCACGTCCTCGGGGTACGTCGCGCCGACGGCCACCCGCTCCGCCTTGATCTCCCGCACGGCGTGCACGAAGGCGAACGCCGTCGAGGAGGCGGGCATGCCCGCGGCCTGGGCCAGGGCGCGCACCTGGTCCTGGGCGCCCTCCCAGCCGTACACGAAGCTCCCGCTGGTGCACGCCCACACCACCGCCTCCGCGCCCGCGAGGCGCAGATCCGCCACTCCCTGCGCCAGCCGCCCGGGCGAGCCCATCTCGCGCAGCGCGTCGACCCGGTGCGCGTCCTCGCCGATGTCGGTGTGGACCACGTCCACCCGGATGTCGCTGCCCAGGAGCTGCTCGATGCGCGGATAGTCGTCCTCGGCGGAGTGGCCCGGGTAGAGGAATCCGAGTCCTGTCATGTCCAGCCTTCCTGCTGTTCTTCGGGCAGTACGGGCCACGCACGCGCCGACTCGTCCAACAGCGCCTGATACGGCCCCACCGCTCGGGTACCCAGCACACGCAGCGCCGCCCACATCGTGACCTGGTTGGCCGACAGGACGGGGATGCGCAGCTCCGCCTCCAGCTGGGGGATCACGTCGTAGGTGGGGAGGTTCGTGCACGAGATGAACAGGGCCTCGGCGCCGCCGTCCCGCACGGCCCGGCGGGCCATCCCGACCACGTCCCGGTACGGCACCTGCCAGATGTGCCGGGTCAGCCCCATGAACGCGCAGCCCGTCACCCGGACGCCCGCCTCGGCCACGTACCGCTGCAGGGCCCGGGTCACCGACACGGTGTACGGGGTCACCAGGGCCACCCGCCGCACCCGCAGCTCGTCCAGTGCCTGCAGCAGCGCCCCGGAGGTCGTCACGGAGGGCAGGGCGCCCGCCCGGGTCATCGCCTCGCACATGGCCCGCTCGCCGGCGATCCCGCCGACGAAGCTGCCGGAGGTGCAGGCGTAGGCGACGACCTGCGGCGCTATCGCGATGAGCGCGCGCACCGCCTCGCCCAGCGTCTCGTGCTCGCTCACCAGCCGGGCCAGGTCGAGGCTCACCTCCACCGGCACGAACGGCGTCCGGGTCAGATGCAGCGAGACGTCGTCGGGCACCCAGCGCCACAGCTCGCGGTCGAGCGCGAAGTCGAAGGGCGCGACCACCGCGACACCGCGCTGGGGACGGGGACCGCCGAGAAAGGAGACGTCCATGGCAGGCACCGGCCTCACACTGGGGGACGACGACGGGCGAGAGCGCGACGATCCGTGGATACGCCCGTGTTGACGAAGGTAGGTTCGGGTGCGAGCGTGGTCAATCCGCGCATGTCAGACACCCGGCCGCCCGTCTCCGCGCCGGCCGCGCCGAGCAGGTGCCCGGCGCGCCGCCCGCCGCGGGAACGCGCGGGAACCGCGCAGGAACTCGGAGGAACGGCTTGCCGATGCCCGTCCCGACCGGCCCCACCGTCCCCACGGTCCTCGTCCTGGACGCCGACCCGCTGCCCCGCCTCGGCCGCCTCACCGGCCGCGCCCGGATCGAGCACACGGACGCGGCCGGCCTCGCCGGGCACCTCCCGGCGGCCGACGTCCTGCTGGTGTGGGACTTCACCTCGCACGCGGTGCGCGAGGCCTGGCCGGGCGGGGGCCCGCGCCCGCGCTGGGTGCACACCGCGAGCGCGGGCGTCGACCACCTGATGTGTCCGGAACTCGCCGCGTCCGACACGGTGGTGACCAACGCGCGGGGAGTCTTCGACCGGCCCATCGCCGAGTACGTGGCCGCTCTGGTCCTCGCGTTCGCCAAGGACCTGCCCCGGACGCTGGACCTGCAGCGGGAGCGGACCTGGCGGCACCGCGAGTCCCGGCGGCTGGCCGGCACGCGCGCGTGCGTGGTGGGCTCAGGGCCCATCGGCCGGACGATCGCCCGCACCCTCAAGGCCCTCGACGTCACCACCGCCGTCGTCGGCCGGGTGCCGCGCACCGGCATCCACGGCCCCGGGGACCTGGACCGGCTGATCGCCCGGGCGGACTGGGTGATCGCGGCAGCGCCGCTGACCGAGGCCACGCACGGCTTGTTCGACGCCCGCCGCTTCGGGGTGATGCAGCCCTCGGCGTACTTCATCAACGTCGGGCGCGGGCAGCTGGTCGTCGAGGACGCGCTCGCCCACGCGCTGACCCGGCGGTGGATCGCGGGCGCGGCCCTGGACGTGTTCACCGACGAACCCCTCGCTCCCGACAGCCCGTTGTGGCGCCTGCCCGGTCTGGTCGTCTCCCCGCACATGAGCGGGGACACCGTCGGCTGGCGCGACGAACTCGGTGCCCAGTTCGTCGAGTTGTACGAGCGCTGGGCGGTGGGCAGACCCCTGGTGAACGTGGTCGACAAGCAGCGCGGATACGTGCCCGGTCACTGACCCCCGGGAGGGTGCATGGAGCTCACCGAACTGACCGCCGTCCAGCTCCTCGACGGCTACCGCAAGGGCGAGTTCGGTCCCGTGGAGGCGACCCGGGCGGCGCTGGAGCGGGCCGCCCGGATCCAGCCGGAGGTGAACGCGTTCGTGCGGCTCACCGAGCGGGACGCGCTCGCGCGGGCGCGGGAGTCCGAGGAGCGGTGGCGGCGCGGTGAGCCGGCCGGACTGCTGGACGGCGTGCCGGTGACGGTGAAGGACATCCTGCTGCTGCGCGGCCATCCGACCCTGCGCGGCTCGAAGACGGTTGATCCGGGCGGCCGTTGGGACGAGGACGCGCCGTCCGTCGCCCGGCTGCGCGAGCACGGCGCCGTGTTCCTCGGCAAGACGACGACACCGGAGTTCGGCTGGAAGGGCGTCACGGACTCACCCCTGTCCGGCATCACCCGCAACCCGCACGACCCCTCCCGCACGGCGGGCGGCTCCAGCGGGGGCGGCGCGGCCGCCGTGGCGCTGGGCGCGGGCCCGCTGTCGCTGGGCACGGACGGCGGCGGCAGTGTGCGCATCCCGGCGGCGTTCTGCGGGATCTTCGGGCTGAAGCCCACGTACGGCAGGGTGCCGCTGTATCCGCCGAGCGCGTTCGGCACGCTGTCGCACGTGGGCCCGATGACCCGGGACGCGGCGGACGCGGCGCTGCTGCTCGACGTCATCGGCGTGCCCGACTCCCGTGACTGGTCGGCGCTGGGCCCGGCGCCCGGCTCGTTCGTCGCGGCGCTGGGCGCGGGGGTGCGGGGGCTGCGGGTGGCGTACTCGCCGTCGCTGGGCGGGCAGGTGGCGGTGCGTCCGGCGGTCGCGGCGGCGGTGCGGCGGGCGGTGGAGGGCCTGGCGGGGCTCGGTGCGTTCGTCGAGGAGACCGACCCGGACCTCACCGACCCGGTGGAGGCGTTCCACACCCTGTGGTTCGGCGGGGCGGCCCGGCTCACCCAGCGGTTCGCGCCGCACCAGCGGGAACTGCTCGATCCCGGGCTGCGCGAGATCTGCGCGCAGGGGGCCCGGTACAGCGCGCTGGACTATCTGGCCGCGGTGGACGTGCGCATGGACCTCGGGCGGCGCATGGGGCTCTTCCACGACACGTACGACCTGTTGGTGACCCCGACCCTGCCGATCACGGCGTTCGAGGCGGGCGCCGAGGTGCCCCGGGGCTCGGGGCACCGGCGCTGGACGGGCTGGACGCCGTTCACCTATCCCTTCAACCTCACCCAGCAGCCCGCCGCGACGGTGCCCGTGGGCGCCGACGAGGACGGTCTGCCCGTCGGCCTGCAGCTCGTGGCGGCCCGGCACCGGGACGACCTGGTGCTGCGCGCCGCCCACGCGCTGTACGAGGCGGGCCTCACGCCCGCCGGAAGCTGAGCGTCTCCCCCGCCGCGCCGGTGCGCCACAGGTCGTTGCAGGCCTCGGCCATTCGGTCGAGGCCGTCGACGACCTGGCCCCAGACGATCCCGGGCACCCAGCCAACGTCCCCGTTCAGCAGCAGATTGTTGCGCTCGTAGAACAGGGCGAGGTCGACGAGGGTGGTCTCGGGGCGGACCTCGCGGTCGTAGCCGTAGGCCTTGGTGCCCAGTTCGGTGCCGGCGAAGGAGAAGTAGCAGAGGTCGCCGGGGATCGGGGTGACGGTCGGGTTTTCCAGTGGGGGTTCCGTGGAGGCGAAGGGTGGGAAGAGGGCGTAGATCTCGTTGCGCGCGTACTTGGCGTGGAAGACGTCTCCCGCGAGCGGCAGGGCCTCCCACACCGCCGTGCAGGTCAGGGGCGCGCGGTCGTCCAACAGTCGAGCCGTGCAGTGGGTGTCGCGCCGTTCCAGCGAGACGGTGACGAATCGATCGGCCATGAAACCCAGGGTGCATACGACGGGACCGTCTGGGTAGCCGCGCCGCCATGGCTCCACCACTTGGGAACGGACTGCACACGATCCGGTCGGAACACAGACACAGCCGGCGCTCGGTGCTCGCGGGTGTCGCGGCGTTGGGTGCGGTGGGCGCGCTGGGTGCCACCGGCTGCACGCGCGTGGCCGCGGCGTCGGGCGAGGACGGCGGCGATCTGCTCGACCGGCTGCGCGCACAGGGTGTCGTACGGCTCGGGATCGCCGGTGAGATCCCCTTCGGGTACATCGACACGGACGGGCATCTCACCGGTGAGGCGCCCGAACTGGCGAAGGTGGTGTTCAAGCGGCTCGGGGTGGACCGGGTGCAGCCGGTGCCGACCGAGTTCGGCTCGCTGATCCCCGGTCTGAACTCGCAGCAGTTCGACGTCGTGGCCGCCGGGATGTACGTGAATCCCGACCGTTGCGAGCAGGTGATATTCGCCGATCCCGACTATCAGATGCTGGACTCCTTCATCGTGCGCAAGGGCAATCCGAAGGGCCTGCACACCTACCAGGACGTCGTGGCGAAGAAGGCGAAGTTCGCCACCGGGACCGGATACGCCGAGATCCAGTACGCGGTCGGGGCGGGCTACAAGGAGAGCGACATCCTGATCGTGCCGGACCAGGTCGCCGGGCTGAACGCGGTGGAGGCCGGGCGCGCCGACGTGTTCGCCGGTACGGCCCTGACCACCCGTGAGGTGGTGAAGAAGTCCGCCAAGGCCGAGGCCACCCGGCCCTTCGCCCCGATCGTCGACGGCGCGCCGCACGTGGACGGCGGCGCGTTCGCGTTCCGGCCGACCGAGACGAAGCTGCGGGACGCCTTCAACTCCGAGCTGCGCAAGCTCAAGAGGAGCGGGGAGCTGTTCCGCATCCTGCGGCCGTTCGGCTTCACGAAGGCCGAGATGACCGACCTCACCGCGAAGGAGCTGTGCGGCGGATGACCCAGGGCCTGTGGGAACTCGTACTGAAAGGCGTCTGGACCACCCTCCAGCTGCTGGTGTTCAGCGCGCTGCTGGCGACGGCGGTGTCCTTCGTCGTGGGGATCGCGCGCACCCACCGGCGCTGGATCGTCCGTTTCCTCGCCGGCTTCTACACCGAGGTGTTCCGCGGCACCTCCGCGCTGGTGATGATCTTCTGGGTGTTCTTCGTGCTGCCGGTCGCCTTCGGCTGGCAGCTGGTGCCGATGTGGGCGGGCACGCTGGCGCTCGGACTGACGTACGGCGCGTACGGCGCGGAGATCGTGCGCGGCGCGCTGAACGCGGTCGACCCGGCGCAGCAGGAGGGCGGCATCGCCCTCAGCTTCACGCCCTGGCAGCGGCTGCGGCTGGTCCTGCTGCCGCAGGCGGTGCCGGAGATGATCCCGTCCTTCTGCAACCTGCTGATCGAGCTGCTCAAGGGCACCGCGCTGGTGTCCATCACGGGCATGGGCGATCTGACCTTCACCGCCAACCTGGTGCGGCTGGCGTTGCAGCAGAGCGCGGAGATCTACGCCTACGTCCTGCTGATCTACTTCGTGATCGCCTTCGCGCTCACACGGCTGATGCGCTCGCTGGAGAAGCGGCTGAAGACAGGGGTCGGCAAGGAGGCCGGCACGGAATCGGCGGCGCGTGAGCTGAAGCGGGCGCAGACGACCGGAGTCGGGGGGCGGGTCGCATGAAGTGGGACTGGAGTGCCGTACGCGAGTTCATGCCGCACTTCTGGGACGGGCTGCTGGTCACCCTGCAGGCCCTGGCCCTGGGGTCGCTGCTCTCCTTCGGACTGGGTCTGGTGTGGGCGCTGCTGATGCGGACGCCGAGCCGGCTGGTGCGCTGGCCGGTCGGGGTGGTCACGGAGTTCGTGCGCAACACCCCGCTGCTGGTGCAGCTGTTCTTCCTGTTCTACGTGCTGCCCGAGTGGGGCCTGACCTTCTCGGCGCTGGCCACCGGCGTCTTCGCGATCGGGCTGCACTACTCGACGTACACGATGCAGGTCTACCGGGCCGGTATCGAGGCGGTGCCCGTCGGCCAGTGGGAGGCCGCCACGGCGCTGAACCTGCCGTGGCGGCGGACCTGGACCGCGGTGATCCTGCCGCAGGCGATCCGCCGGGTGATCCCCGCTCTCGGCAACTACGTGATCGCGATGCTCAAGGACACGCCGATGCTGATGGTGATCACCGTGCTGGAGATGCTCGGGCAGGCGCGGCTGTTCTCGCAGCAGCGCTTCCAGTTCACCGAGCCCCTCACCGTGATCGGCGTGGCCTTCATCCTCATTTCCTATCTGGCCTCCCTTCTTCTGCGAGCCCTGGAGCGACGCCTTGTCCGCTGACACCCCTGCGACGAAACAGACCGACGCGCTCGCCGGCCCGCCCGCGGCCGACGGCGAGCTGATCCGCCTGGCGGGCGTCACCAAGCGCTTCGGGACCAACACCGTGCTGGACCGGCTGGACTTCTCCGTCGAGTCCGGCAAGCACGTGACGCTGATCGGCCCCTCCGGCTCCGGCAAGACCACGATCCTGCGGCTGCTGATGACCCTCACCACGCCGGACGAGGGCACGATCACCGTCGACGGGCAGCCGCTGTTCCCGGCGCCGGACAAGCAGGTCCGGGAGGTGCGCAAGAAGATCGGGATGGTGTTCCAGCAGTTCAACCTGTTCCCGAACATGACCGTGCTGCGGAACATCACCGAGGCGCCCGTCACCGTCCTCGGCCTCTCCCGGGACGAGGCCGAGGCGCGCGCCCGCGAGCTGCTCGACCTGGTGGGGCTCGCCGACAAGCGCGACATGCGCCCGACGCAGCTGTCCGGCGGCCAGCAGCAGCGGGTGGCGATCGCCCGGGCGCTGGCGATGCGGCCCCGGGTGCTGCTGCTGGACGAGGTGACCTCCGCGCTCGACCCCGAGCTGGTCGCGGGCGTCCTCGACCTGCTCCGGGACATCGCCCGCAGCACCGACATCACCATGCTCTGCGTGACCCACGAGATGAATTTCGCCCGGGACATCTCCGACCAGGTGCTGATGTTCGACTCGGGACGGATCATCGAGTCGGGCACGCCGGAGAAGATCTTCAGCGATCCGGAGCGGGAGCGGACCCGGGAATTTCTCAGCGCCGTGCTGTGACTACGGGGTGTGAACGCGCCAACACGGGAGGTCCCCGCATCGGGTCATGACTCGGACATATGCCGGAGTGCCTGAGCCGCAGCTGGGAGGGCCAAGATCTCGCCAACAACCTCTCCACACAGGGCTCTTGCCCGATATCGTGGTATGGATCGACTGACCGGATCGCGGCCCAGAGAGCGAGCGCAGGGGGACCACCGTGGCGCTGAAGCACGAGCCGACCGCCCCGTACCACTCCGCCCAGGACGCCCTGCGCGTGCTGGAGACGGTGGCAGGACACTCCACCGGCGTCACCGACACCGAGCTGGCCCGCGGGACCGGCCTGGACCCCGAGCGTCTGACCGCGCTGCTGCGCATGCTGCGCCGCGAGGGGTACGTCGAGCAGATCACCGACGGCGCCTACGTCACCGGGGAGACCCTCCGACGCCTCGGCTCCGCCCACGACCGCGAGCGGGCCCTGCGCGACAAGCTCCAGCTGACCCTCGACCGGCTGCGCGACTCGGTGGGCGCCGCCGTCTACATCAGCCGGTACGTGGACGGCGAGGTCAAGGTCACCCAGTACGCCGACAGCCCGACGACGCCGGCGGTGAACGAGTGGGTGGACTTCCGCTTCTCCGCCCACGCCACGGCGGTCGGCAAGAGCCTGCTGACCCAGCTCGACCACGACGCCCGCCGCGACCACCTCTCCCGGCACAAGATGGCCCGCCTCACCTCGCGCACCATCACCAGCGACAAGCTGCTGCTCTCCCGCCTGGAGTCGCAGCCGGCGACGGTGCCCGTCCTGGACCTCCAGGAGTACGCGATCGGCACGGTGTGCGCGGCGGTCCCGATCACCGCCGGCGCCGCCGTGGGCTGCCTGGCGCTCTCACTCCCGGTCGAGCACGCGCACCGGCTGCGCCAGGCCGCCGAGGCCCTCAACCGCGAGGTGGGCCCGGTGCTGCTCTCCCTGGCGATCTAGGGCCTGGTCTGCGGGGTGGTCACGAGCACTCCGCGGACCAGGTAGTATTTTCTTCGTCGCCGACCGCGGACAGCGGACGGCGGGAGTCATGCGCCGCTAGCTCAGTTGGTTAGAGCAGCTGACTCTTAATCAGCGGGTCCGGGGTTCGAGTCCCTGGCGGCGCACGATGACGATGGCGAGCCATGTCCGCAAAAAGCGCGGACTCGGCTCGCCATCTCTGTTATTGCGCGGCTGCGCCGCGCGCGGTGGGGGCTCCGCCACCCACACCCCCCACTGACAGGCCTCTCGTGGAAACGAGGGGCCCTTCGGCGTCCTCGGGGGTCAGTCTGCGGTACGCCCGCTCCCCCGGCGGCCGCCACCACACCGGGTCGGCGCACCGGACCCCTTCCTTCCTGAGCCCGGCCCGGTGGATCTTGTTCGTGGCCGTGACCGGCATCCGCTCCACCACCCGCACGAACCGGGGTGCCATCTTCGTCCCCAGGTCGGGCTGGGCGAGCAGGAACTCCGCGAAGGCCGAGGGGTCGAAGCTCCCGGCGATCGTGGCCATCACCTGGTCCCCGGTGACCGGGTCCGGCACCGCGTAGACCGCCACGGCGGCGGCCCCCTCGTACCGGGCGAGGATGTTCTCGATCATCGCGGCGGCCAGGTTCTCGCCGTCGACGCGGAGGCGGTCGTCGGTGCGGCCCGCGAAGTAGAGGTAGCCGTCGGTGTCGCGGTAGAAGAGGTCGCCGGTCCAGTACCAGCCGCCCCAGCGGCGTCGCTCGGCCTCCGCCCCGGGGTTGCGCCAGTACCCCTCGAAGGGGCTCGGCCCGCGGTTGACGAGCTCCCCTATGGCCTCGTCCCCGTTGAGCAGCCGTCCGGCGGGGTCGAAGCGGGCCGGCGGGCACTCCTCGCGGGTGCCGGGGTCGAGCACCACGAGCCCCGGGGTCGCCCGCCCCACCGCACCGGGCGGCGTCCCCGGCGACCACTGCACGGCCGCGCCGCCCTCCGAGGAGCCGTACCCCTCCACCAGCCGCACGCCGAAGCGCCGTTCGAAAGCCGCCGCGTCGACCGTCCCCGCCTCCGTGCCGAAGCCGAGCCGCAACGGGTTGTCCCGGTCGTCCGGCCGCGGCTCGGTGGCCAGGACGTACTGGACCGCCCGGCCGACATAGGTGAAGTACGTGGCCCCGTATCGGCGTACGTCCGTCAGGAACCCGGACGCCGAGAACCGTCGGCGCAGCGCCACCCCGGCCCCGGCCACCAGCGCGGGCGCCCAGTTGGCGATCACCGCGTTGCCGTGGAACATCGGCATGCAGACGTAGTGCACGTCGTCCTGGTGGACACCGAACTGGCCGACGAGGGAGAGTCCGGCGGCGGCCAGCCGGCCCTGGGAGCAGAGGGCGGCCTTGGGGGCGCCGGTGGAGCCGGAGGTGAAGTAGAGCAGGAAGCGGTCGGCCGGCGTGGCGCGGGAGGGGTCGGGCTCGGCGTCCGCGTACGGGGCGAGGAGGGCGTCGTACTCCGCGGTGCCCGTGACCAGGATCCGCACCCCGGGCAGGTCGAGCCCGTCGAGCAGCGGCAGGTGGGCGTGCTCCGTGATCAGGAGCGGGCACTCGGCGTGCAGGATGTCGCGGGCCAGCTCGGGGCCCCGGCGCGTGGGGTTGACCCCGGCGACCGCGGCCCCGGCGAGGGCGGCCGCGCCCAGCCAGAGCGGGAACTCCGGGGTGTTGTCGAGCAGCACCCCGACGTGCGGCTCGGCGCCGGGTGGCAGCAGGTCGACGAGCAGAGCGGCGCGGGCGGCCGCACCGGCGGCCACCTCGTGGTGGGTCAGCGCCCGGTCCTCGAACCACAGCCCCGGCCGGTGGTCGCCCCACCGCGCCGCCACCAGTTCGGCGACCGTGCGCCCCTTGGACTCCATGGGGGCGCACGATAGTTGACGGAGCGTCAGATGTGGAGTCCCGCGACCCGCTACGGCATCAGACCGTCCGACTCCGCGAAGATCACGTGGGCCATGACCATGAAGACGATGCAGAAGGAGATGAACACGCCGAAGAAGACCAGCATGCAGCCGGTGCCGGCGGCGAGCTTGCCGCGGGCCGGCGGGTGGGCGGTGGCCCGCTCGGGCTGTTCGGGCAGGTAGTGCACGGTGACGAAGTCACCCTCGATGACGGTCCCCGGTCCGTTGGACTCCTCGAACCGGACCGTGCGTCCCTCGCGGGTCGTGAACTCGTAGACGTGGTGCAGCGTGGTGCTCACGGACGAGTCGCCACCGCCGCCACTGGTCGTCGTGTACGACCGCAGACAGCGCGCCTCGGCCGTCAGGCCGTGGCTCCACGCCCGGCTGATCTGCCGGGAGCGGCGGATGATCCGGACGGCGGCGAAGGACACACCGGCGATCATGATGAGGGGTATGACGTAGAACAGCGCTTCCATGAGGTTCCCCCGAGGTCAGTGAGCCGACGCGAATGACCGGCGTGGCGGGAACCTACCCCGTCCGCGACGGGGCCTGACTCAAGGGAAGCTCAGAGTTGCGGAGTCGTCACCGCGGGACCCACGTGCGCCGGAACGGGAACAGGGCGCCCCGGCGCACGCGGACCTCGTCCGGTTCGGGGTCAGAACGTGACGTCGGAGCAGGCGTAGAACGCGTTGCCCGTGTCGGCGATCGTCCAGACCGCGAGGATGACGTGGTGACCGCTCAGGCCGGACGGCAGGGTGCCGCTGTGGCTGAGCGTGGCCGGCGGACGCTGGCCGTTGTAGGGGACGGTCAGGAACGGGGTCGTGTTGAGGTCCGAGCGGGCCAGGGCGTGGTTCTGGTTCCAACCCTGCTTGGTGACGTAGTACTTGAAGTCGGTCGTGGCGTGCATGGCGGTGAACTGCCAGCGGAAGGTGTAGCTCTGGCCGCCCGTCACCCTGGTCGTCGGCCAGGCCGCGCCGGACGGGGTCTTCGGCGAGCTGAGCTGGGCGAACCGGCTCAGGCCGCCGTTGCAGAGCTGGCCGTCGGCCGGACCGCCCGCCGGGAAGCCCTTCGGGCCCTCGACGCTCTGCGGCTCCCACTGGATGTCGCCGCAGTTGGTCACCGTGCCGTTCTGGCAGAGCTTCTGCCTGCTGATGGGGAGATCGGTGTAGCCGTGGCCGCTGGCGCCGCCCGTGGAGAGCACGAAGGCTCCGACGGTGGCCATGCCCACCACGGCGGCGGACACCTTGGTCTTTGTGCGCATGCTGCCGCTCCTGGAGAACGTGGGGGAAGTTCAGTGAGCCGTGCAGGTCTAGACCAAGTGTCAGATTATTGCCGTTAGTTGAACGTGTCCATACCAATCAGGGGGCCGTTCGAGGCGCGTTCAAGGCGTCGCCTCCGTGCGCCCGGCGCAGAAGGCCACCGTCAGGTCCCGGACCAGCACCTTGCGCTCGTAGTCGTCGAGTTCGACCAGCCCGCGCATGGTCAGCCGGGTCACCGTGTCCTCCACCGAGTCCACGACCGAGGTGAGCATGCTCGCCCGCTGCTGCGCGTCCAGCGCGGCGATCCGGCGGCGGTGCATGGCGGAGGCGACCTCGGGGGCGTACTCCGTCCGCAGCGGCTGCACCGAGAACACCTCCAGACCGACGGGCGCCGCATCGGCCGCCACCCGCCGGGCCAGCGCCTCCACCGCCGCCTCCATGACGCCGTTCGGCCTGCCCGGCATCTCCACCGGCACCCGGGCCAGCGCCGCCTCGACGCACTCGCGCAGATACCGCTCGTGGTCCTCGACCCCGAGCACGGCACGCGCCGTGTCCCGCACCCGCCACACCACCAGCACCACCACCCGCAGCGCGACCCCGTTGCCGTCGGCCGCGGGCATCGGCTCACTGCGCCAGTGCCGCAGCCGTACGTCGACCCGGCGGCGGCGCAGCAGCGGGTTGACCCACAGCAGGCCGGTGCGGCGCACCGTCCCCCGGTAGCGGCCGAAGGCGCCGAGCACCGCGGCCCGCCCGGTCGCACCCCGGGACAGCCCGCCGAAGCCGAGCAGGCCGAGCGCCCCGGCTCCCGCATAGGCCGCCCACTGGGCCGGGCCGAGACCCGCGCCGACCCATACCGGGAGCCGCAGCGCCTGCGCGGCGAGCGGCGGCAGCACACCCGCCCACCACGACGTGGCCAGGCAGCCGGCCACCCCGACGGTCCCGGCGAACAGCCCTGCCGCCCCCGGCAGCACCCGCGCCGGGGACTCCGCCAGGTCGGGGTCGACCGCCGGCACCGGCCGCGCCTTCACCAGGGCCGGGCGCCTGAGGCGCGGTTGCTCGCCGGTGCCCTGCCTGCGGCCCACCACGGCGGGCTTCAGCGGCACCGGCGACGGGTCGGGGTCGTCACGGAACAACAGATGGACGGGGATCTCGGTGGTCACCTCGTTCTGGATCAGCCGGGCGGGCCGGGGCGGCCCCTCGGCGGGTCCCTCCGACTCGGGCGTCTGGGAAGTGGTCGTGCTCACGCGTGCCTCCAGCCTCCGCGCCAGATGCGTCATGACTATTTGTGTGAGTGTGCGATGAGATGAGTGGAGGAATGGGCGAGCGACATGGCGAGTGCGGCCGGGTGAGTGAGTCGCGAGGGCGAGTCGGGCGGTCGGCGGCCGTCCGGGGGCCGCGCCCCTTCACGCCTGCGCGGCTGCGCGGCTACGCGAAGAGCCGGCGCCAGGTCTCCGGACCCGGGTAGCCGTCCGCCGCGCCGCCCCGCCAGCCCTGGTCGCGCTGGAACGCCTCCACCGCCCGGCGGTCCGAGTCGCCCCAGCTCGATCCGGGCCCGGTGGTGTAGTAGCGGCCGTAGCCCTTCTTGACGAGCTGCTTGCCCAGCTGGGTGACGTACGGGTTGTCCGCGCCCGGGCGGAAGAGGTTCCGGCCGGGATAGCCGGGCACACCGTGCGAGGCGGGTGCGGTGGGTGAGGCGGCCGTGCCGGTCTTCCCCGGCGCTGCGTCGGTCCCGGCCGCGGGTGCGGTGCCGGTGGTTCCGGACGCGCCCGCGCCAGGGATGTCCTTGCCCTTCCCGGTCGCCAGCAGTTCCCAGGTGCCCGGGCCGGGCAGGCCGTCCGCGTTGGCGCCGGTCCAGCCCTGGGCCCGCTGGAAGGCCTGGGTCGCCAGCCGGTCCGCGTCCGACCAGCGCGAGCCGGGGCCCCGGGTGTAGTAGCTCTGGGCACCCCGGCCGACCAGCATCCGGCCGAGCAGGGTGACGTACTTGTTGTCGGCTCCGGGACCGAAGTACGTCGCTCCCGGATACCCCTCCTTCGTGGTCACCTTGGCCGCTTCCGCGCCCGCCGCGTCGGGCGCCAGCCCCTTGTAGCGGTAGGGGACGTACTTGGCGGAGTTGCTCCAGTAGGCGTACGGCGTGGCCAGGCGGCGGGTGTGCGGGGGCGTCTGCTCGTAGGCCGTGTAGTAGGTGTGCGTGTAGTCCGTCCATCCGCCGAAGATCACCACGTGGGAGCCCTTCTCGGGGTTGTCGGGATTGTGGAAGAGCAGGATGTCGCCCGGCTGGAGGTCGTCCTTCTTGATCTTCACCCCGAACTGGTCGAGGCTCCCCGTCCATTCGTTGCTCTGCAGCGCCCAGGCCATCGAGACATAGCCCGAGCAGTCCTGCCGGTAACCGTCGCTCCAGTAGGAGTCCATGCTGTACGGCACCTGGGCGGCCACCCAGACCTTGGCCCGGTTGATGATCTCCGTCCGGGTGGTCGTGGGCGCCTTGCCCGGGGTGCCGGGCTCGACCGGCTTGCCGGCCGGACCGTGCAGCGGGGCCTTGGTGCCCTGCGGGGTGTCGGGCTCGCCGTCCGTGGGATCGCCGGGCCGGTGGGGGGCATGGGAAGCGGTGAGGGCGACGGCCGGGCCGCCCGCGCCGAGGGCGGCGGACGCGGCGGCGGCCACGACCAGGGCCCCGCGCGCGGCCGGATGACCGCCGAACCGGCCGGGCAGGGTCGGCGGGCCCACCCGCCGCCAGTGAACGCAACCCGGGCAGTCGCAGTCGCTCGCGGGATCGAATTCCTCGAATACCGGCGACGTCATGCGATTCCCCTCACATTCCGGGTGGAAATGTCCGCGATTGTGCACGTTGATCAGTTTCCCAACTGTGATCCCGGTGCGCATGCTGACGATCCGAATGATGTACGGACGTACCGCATACGGCCTCCGGCCATCCGGAGGTGGTCCGGAGCACTCCTGGGGGTCGGGTAGAGTTCTCGTTGTCAGCAGGCGCCGCTAGCTCAGTTGGTTAGAGCAGCTGACTCTTAATCAGCGGGTCCGGGGTTCGAGTCCCTGGCGGCGCACCGACCGGAAGGCCCCTCGCGAACAGCGGGGGGCCTTCCGCATGGGCGGGCATCTTTCGTATGACCGGAACGGGGACCTCCCCCCGATTGGCCGGTTACCCTCTGGCCATGGCAGCCCGAGACCTTCAAGAGCGGATCAAGAAGCTCATCGTCGACCGGCGGCTGCCCTCCGGGGCCCCGCTGCCGACCGAGCCCGAACTGATGGGGTTCCTCGGCGCCAGCCGGAACTCGGTACGGGAGGCGCTGAAGGCGCTCCAGGCGATGGGCATCGTGGAGATACGGCACGGCTTCGGCACCTATGTCGGCCCCATGTCCCTCGCACCCATGGTCGAGGGCCTGGCCTTCCGCACGGTGGCCGGGCACTACCGGGGCGAGGACTCCCTGCTCCAGCTGCTCGAACTGCGCGAGGCGGTGGAGAGCGGGCTGGTCTCGCGGCTGGCCGGGCGGCTCCCCGCGGCCGATCTGATTGAACTGGAAGCGCTCGTCGTCCGTATGGAACAGGAGGCCGCGCGCGGAGCCGGCCTCGCCGAGACCGACCGAGCGTTTCACGCCACCCTCTACCGAGGGCTGGACAACGTGTTGCTGAGTGAGGTGCTGGAGGCGTTCTGGGACGCCTTCCACCGGGTTCAGCGGGATCTGGTGGACGTACCGCAGGATCCGCGGGTCACCTGCCGCCAGCACCGGGAAATCCTGGACGCCGTCCGGTCCGGCGACTCCATACGTGCGGAGGAGGCCATAAGAGACCACTTCGGCAACATCCGTGCCCGCCTGTCAACGACCGACACGGCGGATCCACAGGACCCTCACACACGTCACAATGAACGCGTATGACCGGTAAACACCGCGTTTCGCATCTTGCGATCATGCTGAACACCGTAGAACCCTGGTTGTTCAAGCTGCGGCGTATACGCGGCACTTGGGGGGGCAAGTAAGCGGTTGCCGGATGTGCGGGGTGAGGGGCCCGCTCATGAATCGATGCCGAGGGGGGCATCATGCAACCGGAAGGTCGCGGTCCCATGTCTATAGGGTGTGGAGGACCTGTGGCCCACCATTGACGCCCTGCGCCGGTCGAGGGGGACCTGAGCAGGCGATGGAACCGACAGACACGCGGTGACCTGCGTGTGGGGGGATGACTCATGACGTCGACGCCGAAGGGCGCCCGGCGGGAATTCGACCCGTCACAGACGACCCAGCTACGGGTACCTTCGCACCGGACGGGCACGTTCCGCCGGATCAAGAAGACGCTGCCGAGATACGACTACGAGCACTACAGCAGATTGGCCGGCCCCCTCACCCAGCCCGACCCGCACCAGCCGTACAAGGTGCAGTACCGCTCGCTGCTCTCGCAGGAGCCGCACCGGATACGAGCCGCGCTCATGCTGGGCGCGGCCCCGCTGCTTTCCCTGGTCCTGCTGGCCTGGCTGCTGCAGCCCGAGCACTGGACCGAACGCGACTACCCGGCCTACGACTTCCTGCCGGCCCTCGACATCGTGATGCTGGTCTCGATCGGTCTGATCGAGTTCTTCCGCTGCATGAACGTGCTGTCGAACGCGCACGCCACCCTCGTCGCCCGCGACCCGGTCCCGGTCGTGCCCGAGACCGGCACCCGCGTCGCCTTCCTCACCTCCTTCGTGCCCGGCAAGGAGCCGCTGGAGATGGTGACGAAGACCCTGGAGGCGGCCGTGAAGCTGCGTCACCGGGGCCTGCTGCACGTCTGGTTGCTCGACGAGGGCGACGACCCGGCGGTCAAGGAGGTGTGCGCCCGCCTGGGCGTGCACCACTTCACCCGCAAGGGCATCGCCAAGTGGAACCAGCCCAAGGGCCCGCACCGCGCCAAGACCAAGCACGGCAACTACAACGCCTGGCTGGAGGCGCACGGCGACGAGTACGACTTCTTCGCCTCGGTCGACACCGACCACGTGCCGCTGCCCAACTACCTGGAGCGGATGCTCGGTTACTTCCGCGACCCGGACGTCGGCTTCGTCATCGGCCCGCAGGTGTACGGCAACTACGACACCTTCGTCACCAAGGCCGCCGAGTCGCAGCAGTTCCTCTTCCACGCGCTGATCCAGCGGGCCGGCAACCGCTACGGCGCCCCTATGTTCGTGGGCACCTCCAACGCCGTGCGCATCAGGGCGATCAAGCAGATCGGCGGACTGTACGACTCGATCACCGAGGACATGGCCACCGGCTTCGAGATGCACCGGGCCAAGAACCCGGCGACGGGCAGGAAGTGGCGGTCCGTGTACACGCCGGACGTGCTCGCCGTCGGTGAGGGCCCGAACGCCTGGACGGACTTCTTCACCCAGCAGATGCGCTGGTCGCGCGGAACGTACGAGACGATTCTCAAGCAGTACTGGAAGGGCTTCTTCTCGCTGCCGCCCGGCAAGCTCTTCAACTACACGATGATGATCATCTTCTATCCGATGTCCGCCCTCAACTGGATCCTGGCGGCGCTGAGTTGCGCGCTGTTCCTGGGCCTGGGCGCCTCGGGTGTGAACATCGACCCGACCGTGTGGCTGATGCTCTACGGCAACGCCTCCGCCCTCCAGATCGGCCTGTACATCTGGAACCGCCGCCACAACGTCTCGCCGCACGAGCCGGAGGGCTCCGGCGGCGTCGCGGGCATGGTGATGTCGGCGCTGTCCGCGCCGATCTACGCCCGCTCCCTGATGGACGCGGTGCTGCGCCGCAAGAGCAAGTTCGTGGTGACACCCAAGGGCGACTCGGCCAGCCCCGACACGCTGTTCGGAACCTTCCGGATCCACTGGTTCTTCATCGTGGTCTTCGGCGGCTCGCTCGTCGCCGGCTTCGTGTTCGGGCACTCCCACCCCGCGATGATCACCTGGGGCGTCTTCGCCATGCTGATCACCGCCACGCCGATCTTCGCGTGGCGGTACGCGCTGCGGCAGGAGAAGAAGAGGCCCGCCCCGGCTCCGGCGGTGGCCGAACCGCAGGACGCGGTGCCGCCACCGGCACCGGCGCCGTACGCGGGACACGCTCCGCAGCAGCGGCCCACCTGGGCCGCCTCGAACGGAGGCAACGACCAGACCATGCAGATCGCGCTCGGTGGACTTGGGGGACGTAAGGAATGAACGACAGTGCCGGTCGCCGCCGCGCCCGTCGACTCGCGATAGGCACGGCGGTGGTACTCGCGCTGGCCGGGATGAACGGGCCGTGGCTTTATCGCTTCGGGACCGAGAAATACCACGAGTACCAGATCAACAAGCCCGAGTACAAAGCCTCGAACGGCCACTTCGACATCGTCCAGTTCCCCGAGGAGTACCGCCAGGACACCATCCACGCGGCGCTCCTGCACACCGGCAAGGTGCTGCTGATCGCGGGTTCGGGCAACAACCAGGACAACTTCGACGCGAAGAAGTTCGACACCCGTATCTGGGACCCGGTCAAGGGCACCATCAAGAAGGTGCCGACGCCCGCCGACCTGTTCTGCACCGGCCACACCCAACTGGCCAACGGCAACCTGCTGATCGCGGGCGGGACCCGGCGGTACGAGAAGCTCAAGGGTGACGTCACCAAGGCCGGCGGCCTGATGGTCGTGCACAACGAGAACCCGGACAAGCCGATCACGCTGCCCGCGGGCACCAAGTTCACCGGCAAGGAGAACGGCAAGACCTTCGTGTCGAAGGACCCGGTCCTGGTGCCGCGCGCGAAGAAGGTCTTCGACCCGAAGACCGGCGCGTTCCTGCGCAACGACCCGGGTCTCGGCCGTGTCTACGTCGAGGCGAAGCAGAGCGGCTCCAAGTACGAGACCGGCACCCAGGACAACTACCGGGTGCAGGGCCTGACCGGAGCCGACGCGCGCAACACGTACGGCATCGCGCAGAAGCTCGCCCTCGACAAGAAGGACTTCCAAGGCATCCGGGACGCCTACGAGTTCGACCCGGTCGCCGAGAAGTACATCAAGGTCGACCCGATGAACGAGGCCCGCTGGTACCCGACGCTCACCACCCTGAGCGACGGCAAGATCCTCAGCGTCTCCGGCCTCGACGACATCGGCCAGCTGGTCCCGGGCAAGAACGAGATCTTCGACCCGAAGACCAAGAAGTGGACGTACACGCGGAAGATCCGGCAGTTCCCGACCTACCCGGCGCTGTTCCTGATGCAGAACGGGAAGATCTTCTACTCCGGGTCCAACGCGGGCTACGGTCCCGACAACGTGGGCCGCGTCCCCGGCGTCTGGGACGTGGCCACCAACAAGTTCACCAAGCTGCCGGGGCTGAGCGACTCCAACGAGATGGAGACGTCCGGCACGGTGCTGCTGCCCCCGGCGCAGGACGAGAAGTACATGGTGATCGGCGGTGGCGGGGTCGGCGAGTCCAAACTGTCCAGCAACAAGACCCGGCTGATCGACCTGAAGGCGTCGAACCCGACGTTCAAGGACGGGCCGACGCTGGAGAAGGGCACCCGCTATCCGCAGTCCTCGATCCTGCCGGACGACACCGTGCTGGTGTCGGGCGGCTCGGAGGACTACCGCGGGCGCGGCGACTCCAACATCCTGCAGGCGCGGCTCTACCACCCGGACAGCAACAGCTTCACGCGGGTGGCCGATCCGCTGGTGGGCCGGAACTACCACTCCGGATCGATCCTGCTGCCCGACGGGCGGATCATGTTCTTCGGCTCCGACTCGCTGTACGCGGACAAGGCCAACACCAAGCCGGGCAAGTTCGAGCAGCGGATCGAGATCTACACGCCGCCGTATCTGTACCGGGACTCACGGCCGTCGCTGTCGGGGGGTCCGCAGACGATCGCCCGCGGCGCTTCGGGGACGTTCACCTCGCGGCACGCCTCGACGATCAAGAAGGTGCGGCTGATCCGGCCGAGCGCGTCCACGCATGTGACGGACGTCGATCAGCGGTCGATCGCGCTGGACTTCAAGACGTCCGGGGACAAGATCACGGTGACCGTGCCCAAGGGGCGGAACCTGGTGCAGTCCGGGTGGTACATGCTGTTCGTGGACGACGACCAGGGGACGCCGTCGAAGGCGCAGTGGGTCAAGGTTCCCTAGTCGCGGTGCACTTGGGGGCGCCCTCCGGCCGGGAGGACGCCCCCTTGGGTCAACTGACCGCTACTTGCTGGCTTTCGCGAGCTTGAGTGCGTACGACGGCCACCAGACTCCCGCCCTCGGACCTCCCTTGCACTGGCCGTCGGACTCCCCCGGCCGCTTGACCCACAGATACGCGTCCACCAGCGGGTCCGCCGTCTTCGTCGTCGGATCCTCGCCCAGTGCCCGGCCCGGCGGGTTGCACCAGCGCTCGTTCGGGTTGCCCTCCGTGTAGGGGCCGTTGCCGTTGCGGCTGGAGTCGATGACGAAGTGCTTGTTGCCGACCTTCGCCGAGAGCTGCTTGCCGTAGGCCAGTGAGTCCTGGGTGGAGTAGAAGTTGGACACGTTGACGGCGAAGCCGTCCGCCTGGTCGATGCCGGCCCGCTGCAGGGGCTGGAAGATCTGGTCGGGGTGGCCCCAGCCGGCGTTGCCGGCGTCCAGGTACACCTTCGTGTTCTTCAGGGACTTCAGCTTGGCGACGGCGCCCTTGAGGAGGTCGTAGCGCTCCTCGTGGAACTCGGCCGGGGTGCAGCCGTCCACCAGGTGCAGCAGGGCGTCGGGTTCGAGGACGACCGTGGCCGCTCGGTCGCCGATGCCCTGGGCCACGCCGTCGATCCAGGCACGGTAGGCGTTGCCGTCGGCCGCGCCGCCCTGCGAGTACTGGCCGCAGTCGCGGTGCGGGATGTTGTAGAGGACGAGCAGCGCCGTGCGGTCGGCCTTCTCGGCGGCCTCGGTGAAGCCCTGGGCCTCCTGCTCGGGGTTCTCCGGGCCGATCCACTCCCCGGTCGGCTGCTCGGCGATCTTTCTGATCTGCTCGGAGTCGTCCTTCTTGCCGTCCTTGGCGTAGGTGGCGACCTGCTGGGCCGCGTTCCCGTCCGGGTTCACCCAGAACGGGTCGGCCCCCTTGGGCTGTTGGGCGATCTTCGCGCCCTGGCCGGCGTCGTCCCCTCCGTCACCGGAGGAACATCCCGCGATCAGCAGTACCGCCCCCAGCACCACTGCGGCCCCCCTGCTGCCGTACATCCAACTCCCCCTTGGGTGCACCGTTCCAAGGGTCAATCGTGACATACCCGCCGCGCCGGTCACGAGAGCGCCCGTGCCTTGTCGGAGAGCTGTTACAGCCCGGCACGCCGGGGTAGGTGCGCGCCTGGACAGGGGGTCCGGCTCAGGGGAAGGGGCGGGGGCATGCAGCACAGCACCCGGGAGGTCCGGCTGGCGGCGGCACTGGTGGAGGCGGCCGACACCCTCACCGACGGCTTCGACACCGCGCACTACTTACAACGCCTGTGCGACCACTGCGTGGAGCTGTTACCCGCACGGGCGGCCGGGGTGATGCTGATCGACGGCGGCCGGGCGGTGTCGCTGGCCGGCAGCAGCCGACGGCAGGACGTCGCCCTCGACCTGCTGGCGGCCCAGCACGACGGCGGGCCCTGCCCGGACAGCTACGGCTCCGGCAGACCGGTGCCGCCGGTGTCGATCCGGGCGGCCCACGAGGACGCCCGCTGGCCGCGGTTCACCGAGCGGGCGCTGGCCCATGACATCGCGACGACGTTCGCGGTGCCGCTGCGCCGCCGCGAGACACTGCTCGGTGCGCTCAACGTGTTCGTGCCCGCCGGCGCCGGCCCGGACGACGCCGGGCTGCGGCTGGCCCGGGCGCTGGCCGACGCCGCCGCACTCGGCCTGCACAACCAGCGGGCGTACGCGCAGTACCGCACCCTGGCCGGGCAGTTGCAGGAGGCACTGACCAGCAGGGTGCGCGTCGAACAGGCCAAGGGCATGCTCGCCGAGCGCTGGCAGGTGCCCGCCGACGAGGCCTTCGTCGCCCTGCGCCGGTTCGCGCGACGGCGCCGGCTGCCGCTGGACCGGGTCGCGCGGGACGTCCTGGCGGGCACGCCGGAGACCCGGGAGTTGCGCGGGCCGTCCGGCGAATCCGCGTAGCGTCACGGGTCACCTGCGGGGATGACGCAGAGCCACCGGGAGGGGACTTCACGTCGTCTTCCCCTAGGCCGCGGGCGCCCATCCGTTCTACAGTCGTTGCCACGGCCCCAGCCCCCGGCCGGATGTGCACCCACCGAGGTTTCCGAGCCTCCCGCGTCGGTCGCCGGGTTACTCCCGCAGCCCGAGCGTGCGCGGTCGAGGACCGGCCCGGTCGGCGGCCGCGGGGGGAGCCGGTCGTCGGCCGGGCCAGGTGGTGCCCCCAAGGGCCCGGCTACAGGCCCGTACCCGTGAGATACGCCGAGACGACCACATTGGCGGTGTAGCTGTGGCTGGTTCGGTCGAAGGTGCCGCCGCAGGTGATCAGGCGGAGTTCGGCGCGGCCCGACTGGCGGGAACCGTAGGCCTGTTGGGCGTCGAAGCCGGCGCGAGGCAGGACCCGCACGTCGTCCACGGTGAACTCGGCGACCTTGCCGTCGTCACGGATCACCCGGACCGTCTCGCCGGGCCGCATCGTACTGATCTTGTAGAAGACGGCGGGCCGGGTCTCGGTGTCCACGTGCCCCACCATCACGGCGGTGCCCACCGCGCCGGGCTTCACGCCGCCCGCGTACCAGCCCACCGTGCCCGCCTGGTCGAAGGGCGGCGGATCGACCGCGCCCCGCGCGTCGAGGCCGCGGCCGACGACGGGCGCCTGCACGCCCAGTTCGGGTATGTCGATGCGCTGCGGCAGCGCGTCCGTCAGCGGCTTCACCGCGGGTGGCAGGTCCGCCTCGGCGGGCCGCCCCACCGCCGCCACATCGCCGGTGGTGGGGCCGCCGGATATGCCCATCGGCACGTCTGTCACCTCGCGGCCCCACAGCCACAGCCCGAACAGCAGCGCCACCCAGGCCACCACGGTCATCAGCCGGCCGGTGCCGGCGGGACGATCGGGGTCGGACATCGCGGGCGCGCCTCAGTCCGCGCCGCGGCTCCGGCGGGCGCTGCGCAGCCCGACCGTGACCGCGGCGAGACCCGCGAGGACGAGACCGATGACCGCGTGGGCGGTCCCGGGCAGGGGCACCTGGGCGTCCGCGGAGGCGAAGTGCGCGGTGCCGCCGCCGCCCGCCGGGACCGGGGCGACGGGCGAGGCGGGAGAGTCGGGCGAGGTGGCCGACTGCCCGGCCGTGGACACCGTGATCGTGCCGGTCAGCCGCGTGGCACCACAGGTGATCGTCACGTCGTGCGGGCCCGCCGCGGCCGAGGTGCGGACCCGGCTCTCGCCGGTGAGCGTGCCGCCCGAGCCGGAGAGGGTGAGGTCGCCCGCGAAGGCGTCGGAGACCGCGGTGGCCGTCCGCGCGTCGCAGCCGCCGACCCGCAGCGCGACGGTACCGCCGGGGGCGGGGGACGACGGGGTCACCGAGACATCGGCACCGTCCGCCGCGTGGGCCGCGGGGGTGAACGCGACGGCGGCCAGGAGTCCTGTACAGAGAGTGAGGCGAACTGAGCCCATCGTGAAACCTCCAGACAACAGGAGGCTCCCCCGCGAGCCGGGGCCCCGCATCCTCGACGGGGCCCCTACTGCTCCATCCGGGTCAGAAACGGTTTCAGACGCGGTCGACGAGGTCCGCGATCGAGTCCACGACGTGGGAGGGCCGGAACGGGTAGCGGTCGATGTCGTCGGGCTGGGTGACCCCGGTCAGCACCAGGAAGGTCCGCATCCCGGCCTCCAGGCCCGCGAGGACGTCGGTGTCCATCCGGTCGCCGATCATCGCGGAGGTCTCCGAGTGGGCGCCGATCGCGTTGAGCCCGGCCCGCATCATCAGCGGGTTGGGCTTGCCGACGAAGTACGGCTTCTTGCCGGTCGCGGCGGTGATGAGGGCGGCGACCGAGCCGGTGGCGGGCAGGTCGCCCTCGGTGGAGGGGCCGACGTTGTCGGGGTTGGTGGCGATGAACCGGGCGCCGTCGTTGATCAGACGCACGGCCTTGGTCAGGGCCTCGAAGGAGTAGGTGCGGGTCTCGCCGAGGACCACGAAGTCCGGCTCGTGGTCGGTGAGGATGTAGCCGACGTCGTGCAGGGCGGTGGTCAGGCCCGCCTCGCCGATGACGTACGCGGAGCCGCCGGGCCGCTGGTCGTCCAGGAACTCTGCGGTGGCGAGCGCGGAGGTCCAGATGTTCTCCTCCGGCACGTCCAGGCCCATGCGGCGCAGGCGGGCCTGGAGGTCGCGCGGGGTGTAGATGGAGTTGTTGGTGAGCACCAGGAACGGCCGGCCGGACTCACGCAGCTTCTTCAGGAAGGCGTCGGCACCGGGGATCGGTACCCCCTCATGGATCAGGACACCGTCCATGTCGGTGAGCCACGACTCGATGGGCTTGCGGTCTGCCATGTGCTGCGTCTCCTGGCGTACGTACGGTCATGAGCTGGGGCGCCGGAACCACGCCGTGCCGACGCCCCAGCCTAATCACGACTGCGCGATACGAACCCCGTCGATCACCCAGTACCAGTTGTTGCCGCCGGTGTAGCGGAAACGGACGCGGGCCGTGGTGGCTCCGGCGGGGATCCGGAGGGTGACGTTCGGGCGGTGTAGGTGCGCACGGAGACGGGGGCGGCGGAGACGAGGAACGTACGGCGGGACAGGCTGGGCACGGAGTCCTCCGAGGGAGAGGGGCGGACGTGCATGCGGGCGTGACACCGCCCCCGGTGGTTCCAGGGGCGGTTGGTGCGCTGTCGACGGCCGGACAGCGCCCCAGGGGCGCGGGGCTGTCCTTGATGTGGGGCTACCGCCGCGCGGGCGCGACCGGTCACGACGGCGCGGCACGTACGTACGGCGGGACGGGACCTTCGGGGCGGACGTGCATGCGGGCGTGACACCGCCCCCGGTGGTTCCAGGGGCGGTTGGTGCGCTGTCGACGGCCGGACAGCGTCCCAGGGGCGCGGGGCTGTCCTTGATGTGGGGCTACCGCCGCGCGGGCGCGACCGGTCACGACGGCGCGGCACGTACGTACGGCGGGGCGGAAGGTTGGGCGGCTGAACCCCCGGAGGGCTCAGCTGCCGGTGGCGGACTTCCAGTCCTCGACGTACGTCGTGAGGTTCTTGTCGATGTCGTTCCAGTCCGGCGCGAAGATGTCCACGCCGTCCATCAGCTTGGTCAGCGCGATGGCGTTGGCGTCGACGGCCTTGACGTCCGTACGGGCGCTGAAGCCGCCGCCGATCTCGCTGACCTGCTTCTGGGCCTTCTGGCTGAGCATGTAGTCGAGGAGCTTCTTGCCGTTCTCGCTGTGCGGGGCACCGGTGACCAGGCCACCCGCGTAGGGCAGCGCGAACGTGGTGGGCTTGCCGCCCTCCTTCGCCGGGAACCAGATGCCGAGGCCCGGCATGTCCTTGGACTGGGCGTAGTTCATCTGCACATCGCCGTTGGCGACGAGCAGTTCGCCCTTGTCGACCTTGGGGGCGAGCTTGCCGGTGGAGGCGGACGGGCCGACGTTGTTGGCCTGAAGCTTCTTCAGGTAGGCGAGGGCCGCGTCCTTGCCGCCGAAGTCGTTCATCGCCTTGATCAGGACGGCCGTGCCGTCACCGGCGACACCCGGGGTGGAGTACTGGAGCTTGTTCTTGTACTTGCCGTCCAGCAGCTCCTCCCAGGTCTTCGGCGCCTGCTTCAGCTCCTTCTTGTTGTAGACGAACCCGAAGTAGTTGTTGACGACCGAGGTCCAGGTGCCGTCGACGGCCTTGTCGGCGCCGCTGACCAGCTCGGCGTCCTTCGGCTCGTACTTCTGGAGCAGGCCCTTGCTGTCGGCCTGCTGGATGAACGGCGGGAGGGTGACCAGCACGTCTGCCTGCGGGTTGTTCTTCTCGCGGAGGGCGCGCTGCACCATCTCGCCGGAGCCGCCCTCGACGTACTTGACCTTGATCCCGGTGTCCTTCTGGAAGTCCTTGAAGACCTGGTCGTACCAGCCGTCGCCGTTCTCGCCCTTGAGGCCGTCGGCGCTGTAGACGGTGACGACCTTGTCGTCGGAGGCCGCCGAGGAACCGCCGCAGGCGGACAGCAGCGGGGTGGCCAGGAGGGAGACGGCGATGGCGAGCTTGAGGGTGTTTCTGGGCATGGCGGGATGAACTCCTTGCGGCGAAAGGGGTTTCGAGGCGGGGCGCTTACGGGGTCAGCGGTATGAGGCCTTGGTGCGGACGCGGGAGACAGCGAACAGGGCGATCAGGGTCGCCGCCATCAGGACCACGGCGACGGCGGAGCCGATGAACAGGGCGCCGCGGTCGGTGGCCGCGTAGATCAGGACCGGAAGCGGGGTCCAGTCGGGCGGATAGAGCATCATCGTGGCGCTCAGCTCGCCCATGGACAGGGCGAAGCAGAGGCCGGCGGCGGCGGTGAGCGAGGGCAGCAGGAGCGGCAGCCGCACCCGCCACAGGACGTACGCGGGCCGGGCGCCGAGGGAGGCGGCGGCCTGCTCGTAGGCCGGGTCGAGGCGGACGAGCGCCGCCGACACCGACTGGTGGGCGAAGGCGGTCACCAGGACCGTGTGGGCGAGGATCACGATCCAGCGGGTGCCGTTGAGCAGGATCGGCGGCTGGGAGAAGGCCACCAGCACCGACAGTCCGACCACCACCGAGGGGACGGCGACCGGCAGCACGAACAGGGCGTCGAGGATCCGGCGGTGGCGCTTCTTCAGGGCCGCCGCGGCGAGCGCGGCCCAGGTTCCGACGGCCAGCGCGAACAGGCTCGCGGTGACGGCGGTGACCAGGCTGGTGGTCAGGGCCTGGAGGGCCTCGCCGCGGGTGGCGGCACGGTAGTTGGCCGTCGTCAGGCCCGAGGGCAGGACGCCGGACCAGTGGGTGGCGAAGGAGGCGCCGAGGACGACGAGGAGGGGAAGGGCGAACAGGGGCAGGAACAGGAGGAGGAACACCGCCCAGACGGCCCACTTGGCCTTGCGGTCATGCACCAGCACGACGGCTCACCACCCGGTAGAGGCCGTACAGCCCCACGGAGATCAGGACGTTGACGACGGCGACCACGCAGGCGCCCGGGTAGTCGGACTCCAGGATCGCCTTGCTGTAGACGAGCATCGGCAGGGTCGTGACCCCTTTCGCGCCGGTGAAGAGCACGATCCCGAACTCGTTGAGGCACAGCACCAGGACGAGACTTCCGCCGGCCGCGAGCGCGGGCAGCGCCTCCGGCAGGATCACCTGCCGGATGATGCGGGGCGCGCGGGCGCCGAGCGAACTCGCCGCCTCCAACTGCGCGGTGTCCAGCTGCGAGAACGCGGCGAGCAGCGGCCGCATCACGAACGGCGTGAAGTAGGTGACCTCCGCCAGCAGCACTCCCCAGGGCGTGGTGAGGAACTGGAAGGAACCGATGATGCCGGTGGTGCCGTAGATGAACAGCAGCGCCAGCGTGATGAGGAAGGAGGGGAAGGACAGGTACACGTCGATGAACCGCGCCACCGCCTTCGCCCCGGGAAACGGCACGAACGCGATGACCAGGGCCAGCAGGAACCCGAGCACCAGACATCCGGCGGTGGAGGCCAGGGCCAGCCAGACGGTGGTCCACAGCGCGTGCCGGAACGCTTCGGAGGCGAAGACGTCGGCGTACGGCTGGAAGGCGGTACCGCCGGTGCCGGGCTGGAAGGACTGCTGGACGACCAGAGCGAGGGGGTAGAGGAAGAAGAGGGCGAGGGCGGCTATTGGAGGAAGGGCCCACAGCAGCGCCCCAAAGGGGCGCGGGGAACTGCGCGACCAGCCCCGGACGGCCCGCGCGTTCTGTACGGCCTCAGCCATGGCTCACTCCAGCGGGCAGCAACACCGCATCGTCGGGCGCGAAGTGCAACCTCACCGTGTCCCCGTGAGCAGGGGGGTGCTTGAGTTCACGCAGATCTGCCATGACGCTGTGCCCGTCGACCTCTACGTACAGCCGATGGGTGGCTCCCCGCCACTGGATCTCCCTTACCGTGCCTGCGAGTTGATTGGGACCATCCCCCAGCCCCACAAGATGCGGCCGTACACACAGCGTGGCCCGCGCCCCCGCGACCACCTCCGTCGTGTCGACCTTCAGCTCGGTCCCCGCGAAGGAGACGCCTCCGGCCCCGACGGTCACCGGCAACAGATTCGCCCCGCCCACAAAGGAAGCCGTGAACTCACTCTTCGGCGCCCGATACAGCTCGCGAGGAGTCCCGCACTGCTGAAGCCGCGCCGCGTCCATCACCGCGATCCGGTCGGCCAGCGTCAACGCCTCGACCTGGTCATGGGTGACGTACAGGATGGACACGTCGGGCAACTCCCGGTGCAGCCGCGCAAGTTCGGCCAGCATCCCCGACCGCAGCTGCGCGTCCAGCGCGGACAGCGGCTCGTCCAGCAGCAGCACGTCCGGCCGGATGGCCAGCGCGCGGGCGATCGCCACGCGCTGCTGCTGGCCGCCGGACAGCTCCCGCGGGAACCGGCGTGCGTAGGCCCCCATACCGGTCATCTCCAGCGCCTCGGCGACCCGCCGGCGGATCTCGGACTTGGCGGTCCTGCGGGCCTTGAGCCCGAAGGCCACGTTGTCCTCGACCCGCATGTGCGGGAAGAGCGCGTACTGCTGGACGACCATTCCGATGCCGCGCCGATGGGGCGGCAGGTCCGTCACGTCCCGGTCACCGAGGAACACCCGGCCCGAGGAGGGCCGGACGAACCCGGCGACCGCCCGCAGCGCGGTGGTCTTGCCGGAACCGGACGGTCCGAGCAGGGCCATCACCTCGCCTGGCTCGACGGTGAGGTCGAGGGAGTCGAGGACGACGTTGCCGTCGTAGGCGACCGTGACGGAGTCGAAGCGGATGCCCATCAGCCGCCTCCGTTGAGGAGGGCGGGCAGGTCGGCGACCGAGTCGAGCACGTGGGTGGCGCCGGCGGCACGGAACTCCGTGTCCCCGTGGGCTCCGGTGCGCACACCGGCGACGAGGCCCGCCCCGGCGCGTACGCCGGTCAGCACGTCGTACGACGTGTCGCCGACGACGGCGATCTGCCGTACGTCGTCCGCCGCCCGGGTCTGGAGGAACGCCTCCAGCACCATGTCGGGGAAGGGGCGGCCACGCCCGCCGGCGTCGGCCGGGCACAGGGTCAGCGGCACGAGGTCCCGCCAGCCGAGCGCGTCGAGGATCGCGTTCTGGGTGACGCGGGCGAATCCGGTGGTCAGGACGACGGTACGGCCGCCGGCGGCGAGTTCCTCGATGGCCTCGCGGGCACCCGGGATGGGGGCGACGAGGCCGCCCGCGACGAGGCCGCCGTACGCCTTCTCGAAGGCGGAGTTGGCGCGTCGGGCGAGGTCGTCGTCCCCGAACAGGTGCCGGAAGACGGAGATCTTGGACTCGCCCATGGTGGCGCGGACGTAGTCCAGCTTCTCGGCGTGGTCGGCCGATCCGGCCCGGACGCCGAGTTCGGCGGCGGCCGCCTCGAAGGCTCGCTCGACCAGGCCGCCGTCGGCGACGGTGGTGCCGGCCATGTCGAGGACGACGAGCCGGATGTCGCGGGGGTCGTGGATGTCGTGGGGGTCGCGGGTGTCGCGCATGTCCGTGGTCAACTTCCTCACCAGCCCAGTTCGTTCGCGGTGGTCTCGGCTATCGCGGGCGAGCAGGTCATGCCGCGCCCACCGGGCCCGGTGACCAGCCACACCCCGTCGCTCACCTGCTGGCGGTGCACCACCCGGCTGGTGTCGGTGCACTGTGCGTACACGCCGGCCCAGCGGCGGCGGATCTTCGGCAGCGGGCGGCCGAGGAGGGACTCGACGACCTCGGTGAGGTGGTCGTAGGGGTCCTCGACGGTGTCGAAGGCGAACGGGTGCTCGTACTCGTGGGTGTCGCCGATGGTCAGGCCGCCGTCGGCGCGCTGCACCATGAGCAGCTGCATCTTGTGCTCGGCGGCGGTCCGCGGCTGCGGCTGCCGTGCGTTGAGCTCGTCCAGGGCCGCGGAGCCGTACGCCGGGTAGTACCGGAAGCTGTCCGCGTCCGCGACGGAGGTGGTGAGCGGCTCGCCCAGCGGGGCCGTCTGCATCATCTGCAGCCGTACGCGGCGCACGGGCAGGTCGGGTCCGGCCAGTTCGCGCACCAGACCGCCGAGCCAGGCGCCGGTGCAGAGCACGACCGCGTCGGCGTGGTGCACGTCGCCGTGGTCGTCGCGGACGGCCCCGGCGCCGACCACCTCGCGCACCTCACGGCCGGGCAGGAAGGTGTAGTTCGGGGACTTCAGCAGCTCTTCGCGCAGGGCGAGCTGCGCGGTGCGCGGCTCGACGGCGGCGTCGCGCTCGCAGTACAGGGCGGCGGTGAAGTCGCCGCGCAGCGCGGGGTTGAGGGCGCGCGCCTCGCCGGGGGTCAGCAGCTTGTAACCACGGGCGGCGGCATCCGCACGTGCCACGGCGGCCTCGGCGACGGCGAGTTCGAGGGGGCCGCGCACGGGGGTCAGGGATCCGTTGGCGCGGAACCCGAGGCCGGGCACGCGCCCGCCGATCCCCTCCCAGAGCTCCCGGGCCCGAAGCGCGGTGCCGAGCTCTTCCCCGCCCGCGCGTCCACTGACCCAGATCTGCCCGAAGTTGCGCAGCGAGGCGCCGCGCGCCTCCGCTTCCCGCTCGATCTGCACGACCTGATGGCCGCGTTCCACTGCTTGCCAGGCGTGCATGGTGCCCACCACGCCTGCTCCCACGACTGTCACTCTCACGACGGCAACGCTCCTCGGGATCGGGGAACCGGAAAGGTCCGGATGCCAACGAGAGCGTGAACGAGCCGTCACGTTTGGGCTAGACCCGTTATCTCTTCGTGATATTCGGAGGAGGTGTCGTGCGGGTCGTTCTCAGCCGGTGAGGTGGGCGGGGTCAGCCCGTGAGGTGCACGGTGAAGGAGAAGCGGTCGCCCCGGTACAGGCTTCGCACCCGCTCCAGCGGCTGTCCCTCGGTGTCCCGGGAGACGCGGTGGATCAGCAGCATCGGCAGGGCGGGCGGGGTGCCGATCAGGAGGGCCTCGCGCGGGGTGGCGAGCACGGTCTCGATGCGCTCGTCGGCGTCGCCGAAGGTGATGCCCTGGTCCCGGAGGTAGGCGTAGAAGGAGGAGTCGGGCTCGAACTCGCTGTCGAGGCGCGGGACGCGGGAGGCGGCGACGTACGTGCTCTCCAGGCCGACCCGCTCCTCGTCGGCGAGCAGCACACGCTCCAGGTGCCAGACGGGCTCGCCGCGGGTCAGGCCGGTCTCGGCCGCGAGAGCCTCCGGGCAGGGGAAGCGGTCGAGGCTGACGAGCGTACGGCCGGGGGTGCGCCCCTGGCGCCGGACGCCTTCCGTGTAGCTGGCCAGCGAGAGCGGCTGCTCCAGCTTGGGCCCGGCGACCACGGTCCCCCGCCCCTGCCGCCTCAGCCGCCCCTCCAGCACCAGCTCGCGCACGGCCTGCCGCACGGTCTCGCGGGCGACGTCGTAACGCTCGGACAGATCGCGTTCCGTCGGGATGAAGCTGCCCTCCCCCAGTTCCTCCACCAGTGCGGCGATCCGCGCCTTCACCGCGTAGTACTTGGGGATGCGCCCGTGCTCGGGGATGCCGGAGCGGACGGGGGCGCCGGGGGCCTGGTCGTTCGGGTAGTCCACGCAGGGATCGTCCCAGACGGGGTGATCGTCGCCGCCGCGGACCCGTCCCGGTGATCCGCTCACCGGCGCCGGCGCACCGCCAGGGCGGCGCCGCCGAGGGCGAGCAGACCGCAGGTGAGGGCGAAGGCGCCGTGCCCCAGCCCGAGTCCGGTACGGGCGAGCTCCCAGGCACGGTGGGGCCCGTCGCCGTGCCCACGCCCGCCGCCGTCCTCACCGCCGTCCCCACCGTCCCGGCCACCGTCGCCCCAGCCGCCGTCGCCGTCGCCGTCCCCGTCGGCCTCTTCGACGGACGGGCCGGTGGGAGCGGCGGACGGGTCGGAGCTGTTGCCGTCGGTCGGGGTGGCGGTCGGGTTGCCGGTCGCGGCGCCGGTCGGGGCATCGCTGGGGGCGTCGCTCGGGGCGTCGCTCGTGTCCGAGCCCGTACCGGAGTCGGAGTCGGAGTCACCGGAGCCCGTGGAGTCGGGCACGGGCTCGGTGCCGATCGCGAACCGGTAGGCGTTCGACTCCCCGACCCAGTCCCCGTCCTCCTGATGACGCTGTACGACGGCGGCGTTGGCGGTGACCTGGTCGGGTACGGCGTCGGAGGTGACCGCGAGCCGGACCTTGACGGTGAGCGTCTTGCCGGGCGCCACGCTGAAGCCGCCGAAGCCGTTCCCGTCGAAGGCGCCGACCAGCTCGGCCTCGTCGGTGGTCTCGAAGGTGACGGGGCGGGCCCGCGAACCGTCGTAGAACTCCAGCTTGGCCTGCGCGGGTTTGAGGGACCGCTTGCCGTCGACCAGGACGACGACGGGGTGGACGTCGGCGCAGGTCCGGCCGGTGGTGTTGGTGAGGTCGAGGTACCAGGTGCCGTAGCCGCCGCCGGCCTCGTAGGCGGTCGGTCCGCCGTGGATCCGGGTGGTGAGCGGAAAGGACCGGCCGTCCGAACCGGCGCAGCTGGGATCACCGGCCGCCGCGTTCGCGGAGGACACGGGGACGAGCAGGGCGGCTGCGGTCAGGCAGGGGGATAAAAGCGTGCACAGTCGCATAAACACATGACCATCCCGGCCATGCGCACAGACCGAGCACCACCACTCCGCACACCCCCTCGAACGGAGCCCACGAATTACCTCCGGCGGCCCACGCACGAGGGGGCGGCGGCCGCATGACTGGGCCCGGGCCGCTCAGCCGGTACGGCTCGACCCACACCACTCGGGCCCGAGCACTCAGCCGGAGCCGGGCAGCCGGCGCGGCTCGGCCGTCAGCGCCCTGCCGAAGCCGCTCGGCCCGTTCCACCGAACTCGAACCGCTCGGCCCTCAGCGCTCAGCCAGTGCCGCCCAGCCGGACCCGCTCGACCGGTCCACCTCAGCCGGTGCCACTCGGCCCGAACCGCCCAGCCGGACCTGGCGGGGGCGAACGCGTATCGCTGGGACCGAACGGCTCAGCCGGACCCGCCCAACCGAACCCGCTCGACCCGCACCGTTCAGCCCCGCTCGACCGCCACCCCTCAGCCGAACCCCCTCCGCCCGCACCACCCAGCGGTCCCCACTCGCCCGCCCCCGTCACCCATCCGCCCGCCCAAAGACCGGCCCCAACATCAACTGGGCTGCCCCCTCCGCAACATCCCAGCCCCCGCCGGAGGCGACCCGTACCGGAACCAGGCCGCCCAGGACACCCTCCCGGCGGGCCCGTTCCGTCAGGACCTCGACGACGCCGTGGACGAAGACCTCCGGTGCGGCAGCCACCGTGCGGCCGCCGAGCAGGATCAGGTCGATGTCGAGCAGCCCGACGAGGTTCGCCGCCGCCGCGCCCAGCACCCGCGCGGCCTCGGCCGGCTCGCCACGCCCCACGGCCGCCAGGCACAGCGCCTCGACGCAGCCCCGTCCGCCGCATGCGCAGACCGGTCCGTCCAGCTGAATCACCTGGTGGCCGAACTCCCCGGCCCCGGTCCGCGCCCCCCGGTGCACGCTCCCCCCGATCACCAGACCGGCCCCGAGCCCGGTACCGAGATGCAGATATGCGAACGACCCGCCCTCGCCCCCGACGGCCAGCCCGAGCGCCGCCGCGTTCGTGTCCTTGTCGACCACGACGGGCAGCCCGAGCCGCCGGGCGAGCGCGTCCCGGAGGGGAAAGCCGTCCCACTCGGGGAAGCCGGTGACCCGATGCAGGACGCCGTTCGTGTGGTCGAGCGGGCCGGGCGAGGCGACGCCCACGCCGAGCAGGGTCTCCGGCGGCGCCGGCGCCTCGGACACCAGGGTCTCCACCGCCCGCCCCGCGCCCTCGACCACCGCTTCCGCCCCGGCCCCGAAGTCCAGCGCGACCCGGCGCTCCCGTACGACCGCCCCGGTCAGATCGCAGAGCACCGCCCGCAGTTCGTCCCGGTCCAGATGCACCCCCACCGCGTGCCCCGCCTCCGGCACCAGCCGCAGCACGGTCCGCGGCTTGCCCCCGGTGGACGCTCGCCGCCCGGCCTCGGCCGCGAACCCCTCCTCCCGCAGCCGCGCGGTGATCTTGCTGACCGCCTGCGGGGTGAGCCCGGTGCGCTCGGCCAGTTCGAGCCGGCTGATGCCCTCGGTCCCGGCCGCACGCAGCAGATCGAGCACCAGCGCCGTGTTGTGACTGCGCACGGCGAGCAGATTCGCTCCCGTCGGCCCGCTTCCGCTCCTCGTCCTGTTCACGCCATCCATTCTCCCCGGCGCTTGCACTTTAGCAACAGCGTTGCGAAAGTGGGACGCATGACTGCTGCTACTCCCCTCCGCGTGGGCCTGATCGGCTACGGCCTCGCGGGCTCCGTCTTCCACGCCCCGCTGATCGCCGCCACCGAGGGTCTCGCGCTCGACACGGTGGTCACCTCGAACCCCGAGCGGCAGGAGCAGGCCCGGGCCGAGTTCCCGGACGTGCGGATCGCGGCCACGCCCGACGAGCTGTTCGACCGCGCCGACGAGCTCGACCTGATCGTCATCGCCTCCCCGAACCGGACGCACGTCCCGCTCGCCACCACCGCCCTCAAGGCGGGCCTGCCGGTCGTCGTCGACAAGCCGATCGCGGGCACGGCCGCCGAGGCGCGCGATCTCGCCGCCCTCGCCGAGGAGCGCGGCCTGCTGCTGTCGGTGTTCCAGAACCGCCGCTGGGACAACGACTTCCTGACCCTGCGCCGGCTGATCGCCGAGGGCGAGCTGGGCGAGGTGTGGCGGTTCGAGTCGCGGTTCGAGCGCTGGCGGCCGCAGCCCAAGGGCGGCTGGCGGGAGTCCGGCGACCCGGCAGAGATCGGAGGTCTGCTGTACGACCTCGGCAGCCATGTCGTCGACCAGGCCCTGGTCCTGTTCGGCCCGGTCACCGAGGTGTACGCCGAGACGGTCCTGCGCCGCCCCGGCGCGGAGACCGACGACGACACCTTCATCGCCCTCACGCACGCCGGCGGCGTCCGCTCGCACCTGTACGCCTCCGCGACGACGGCCCAACTCGGCCCGCGTTTTAGGGTCCTGGGCTCGGAGGCGGGCTATGTGAAGTACGGCCTGGACCCGCAGGAGGCGGCGCTGCGGGAGGGTCTGCGCCCCGGCCCGGCCTGGGGAGGGGAACCCGAGGCCCTGTGGGGCCGGCTCGGCGCGGGCGAGTCCCCGCTGACCGACGGCGGTCGTCCCGTACCGACCGTGCCCGGCGACTACCCCGCGTACTACGCGGCCGTGGCCCGGGCCCTCGCCGGCGCCGGCCCCAACCCGGTGACCGCGTTGGAGGCGGCCGCCGCCCTCGACGTACTCGAAGCCGCCCGGCGCTCCGCCCACGACAAGGTGACGGTGACCCTCTGATGCACCACCCGCAGATCACCCCGAAGTACGCCCCCGAGCTCACCCCGTCCGTCGAGGAGCTGGAGAAGCAGGAACGCCGCCTGGTGCTCACGCAGTTCACGTACGACGACGCCTGGGCCCTCGGCTCGCTCCTCGTCGAACTGGCCCGGGAGCGGCAGGCCCCCGTCGCGATCGACATCCACCGCGCCGGGCAGCAGCTCTTCCACGCCGCCCTGCCCGGCTCCACCCCCGACAACGACGCCTGGATCGCCCGCAAGCGCCGCGTCGTGGAGCGCTACAACGCCTCGTCCTACCTGGTCGGCGCCCGCTTCCGGGCCAAGGGCACGACGTTCGAGGAGTCTTCCCGCCTCGACCCCGACGTGTACGCGGCACACGGCGGCTCGTTCCCGATCGCCGTACTCGGCGTGGGCGTGATCGGCGCGGTCACCGTCTCCGGGTTGCCGCAGCTGCAGGACCATCGTTTGGTGGTGGAGGCGCTGGAGCAGTTCCTGGACCGGTAGCCGGGCCGGGGATCCGGACCGGGGACCCAGACCGGGGATCCTGACCGGGGATCCTGACCGGGGATTATCCTGAGGCACCCTCCGGTTGTGACTGCTGTCACGCCGTCACGGCACAGCACCCGACCGGAGGGATCACCACCGATGAGCGACAGTGCAGGGCGCCTGAAGGACACCATCGGCCGCTACGGCATCTGGAGCGTCGGACTGCGCTCGGAGGACCCGGACCAGCGTGCCGAGATCGCCGAGGCGGCCGCCGAGCTCGAACAACTCGGCTACGGCGCCGCCTGGCTGGGCGGCAGCAGCGCCGTGCGCCACGCCGTGCCGCTCATCGAGGCGACGTCGACGCTCACCGTCGGCACCAGCATCCAGAGCATCTGGGACTACGAGGCCGCCGAGAGCGCGGCGGGCTTCGCCGCGGTCGAGGCCGCCCACCCCGGCCGCTTCGTCCTGGGGCTCGGCATCAGCCACGCCCGGCTCGCTTCCCAGTACCGCCGCCCGTACTCGGCCCTGGTCGCCTACCTCGACGCCCTGGACGCGGCCGGGGTGCCCGCGGACCGCCGGGTACTGGCCGCCCTCGGCCCGAAGACCCTGGAGCTGGCCGGCACCCGCGCGGCCGGCGCGATCCCCTACCTGGTCACCCCCGAGCACACGGCCGAGGCCCGTGAGATCCTCGGCGCCGATTCGCTGCTGGCCCCGGAGTTCAAGGTCGTCCTGGAGACGGACCCGGACAAGGCGCGCGCCCTGGCCCGCGACACCCTCGCCCTGTACCTGGCCCTCCCCAACTACACCGACACCTGGCTCCGCCTCGGCTTCACCGAGGACGACCTCTTGGACGGCGGCAGCGACCGCCTGGTCGACACCTTCTTCGCCTGGGGCGACGAGACGAGGATCCGCTCCCGCGTCGAGGCCTTCCACGAGGCGGGCGCGGACCACGTGGCCCTCCAGGTGGTAACCGACGGCACCCGCAACGCCCTGCCCCGCGAGGCCTGGAGGAGGCTGGCTTCTCTGCTGGCGTGAGCGAACCCCCCAAGGGGCGCGGGGCCGTATCATCATGCGGCTCCGCCGCGTGGGCGCGACGAACCACGACGAACCCGCAGCCGCCGTCGACGCGCAGCCCCCACCCCTTTGGGCGCCGACCGCCAAAAAACCTACGCGTCCTTGAGTTCCTGCCGCTGCCGACCGAGCCCCTCCACCTCCAGCTCGACCACGTCCCCGGCCCGAAGGAACGGCTTCGGCTCGGGCTGCCCCAGCGCGACCCCGGCCGGCGTACCGGTGTTGATGACGTCGCCGGGGTACAGCGTCATGAACTGACTGACGTACCGCACGACTTCCGCGACCGGGAAGATCTGCTGGGCCGTCGTCCCGTCCTGCTTCAGCTCGCCGTTGACCCAGAGCCGCAGCGACAGGCTCTGCGGGTCCGGCACCTCGTCCGCGGTCACCAGCCACGGCCCCAGCGGGTTGAACGTCTCGCAGTTCTTCCCCTTGTCCCAGGTGCCGCCCCGCTCGATCTGGAACTCCCGCTCGGACACGTCGTGCGCGACCGCGTACCCGGCCACGTGCGCGAGCGCCTCGTCCGCCGACTCCAGATAGCGGGCCGTACGTCCGATGACGACGGCCAGTTCCACCTCCCAGTCAGTCTTGCTCGAACCGCGCGGCACGAGCACGGTGTCGTGCGGCCCGACGACCGTGTCCGCCGCCTTGAAGAAGATCACCGGCTCGGTGGGCGGCTCGGCCCCCGTCTCCCGCGCGTGGTCGTGGTAGTTCAGCCCGATGCACACGATCTTGCCGATCCGCCCCAGCGGCGGCCCGACCCGCAGCCCGGCCGGGTCCAGCGCGGGCAGCTCCCCGGCCTCGGCGGCGGCCCGGACCCGGCCGAACGCGGCGTCGTCGGCGAGCAGTGCCCCGTCGATGTCGTCCACGACCCCCGACAGGTCCCGCAGGATCCCCTCGGCGTCCAGCAACGCGGGTCGCTCCGCTCCCGCCGTACCGACTCGCAGCAGCTTCATGGTCACCATCTCCCTTGATAGCGGGCGCCCGACCGATGGGTGCAGCCATCGGAGGACTGGTCGATCCTCCAAGGTCGCTGTGCAGTCCGCAATACCGCGTTCACGTACTGGACCGTAGGTTCAGGAGGCCGCGGCCGGGCGGTACAGCACCGCCCGCTCGACGGCGCTCCAGGTCGTGCTGGTCACGACGTACAGCGCGGCGGCCAGCGGCACCAGGGCCACGGTCAGGAGCGTGGCATACGACAGGAAGGGCATGACCTTGCCGACGGCGGCGAGGCCGGGCACCTGCTCGTCGGTGGCGGAAACCGGCATCGAGCCGCCCGCGGCCGCCATCCGCTTCGTACGGACGTAGTTGAAGGTGGCGACGGCGGCGACCACGGCGAAGAGCCCGAGGTACACGAGCCCGGCCGCCCCGAAGACCCCGCCGTCGCCGAGGGCGTCGGCCCAGCGCCCGCCGAGGGGCGCGGCGAACAGCTCGTGCGTCAGCAGGCCGTTGCTCTCGCCGCCGACCTCCCGGCTGGAGAACAGGTGGTAGAGGAGGAAGAAGGCGGGCAGTTGGAGCAGGCTCGGCAGCAGCCCGCTCAGTGGGGACACCTTCTCCTCGGCGTGCAGCTCCAGCACCGCCTTCTGAAGCCTCTCCGGGTCCTTCTTGTGCTTCTTCCGCAGCTCGGCGATCTTCGGCTGGAGCGCGGCCCGGGCGCGCCGGCCGCGGGCGGCGGCCCGGGAGAGCGGCAGCACGAGGAGCCGTACGAGCGCGGTGAACAGGACGATCGCGGCGGCGGCCGCAAAGGCGTGGAAGAGCGGGTGGAGCAGGTCGGCGAGGTGCTCGACAAGCGTGGCGAAAACGGACATGGGTGAGCCCTCCGTGGGTCTCGTCGTGCCGGAGTGGGTGCACCTGGGTGCGGGAATGTCGGCATGACGACCCGCGCGGGGTCACGGTCGGCTGATCGGGTGCCCTACGCGCTGGTCGCCGGGAGGGCGTGTCCGGGTGCTCGGGGTCGCTGCCGCCCCGAGGCGTCGGGATCGCGTTGCGGCAGGAAGGCCGTACGACGGTCCCGGTCGCGGATGGCCGTACGCACCCGGGTGGGTGGCACGGCGGGCGCGCAGCGCGCGGTGACGAGGGAGCAGGCGGCGAGCGCGGAGGCGGCGGCCGCGGTTGCCGTCGCCGCGAGCGCGACGGCGGTGAAGAGGGTACCGGTGTCGAGCAGCGCGACCTGAAGGAGCAGGAGCAGCAGGACGGCGGCGGGGCGCAGGACGCCCCGGCTGCGGATCATCGCCCGCCCCTCCCCTCTCACCCTCGGTCGACCCGCTGGTCGATCAGGACCGACCTACCGGTCGATCACGCATGCTCGATCTCGATGGGCTCCAGCAGCCGCTTGGGCTTGAGGAGCGCCCGGCTGACCGGGTCGGCCGGGTCCGGGTCGAGTCCCTCCCCCGGCACAGAGAGGACGTCCGCGGCGGGCACAAAAGTTCCGCAGGCGGGGCATTCGCCGTACGAACCGAGTTCGGTACCGCAGTTCACGTGCAGGAAGTGGCGCAGCCGGCGCTCCGTGAAGTGCTCGCGCCCCCAGACGCCGAGGGCCCGCAGCGCCGGCCACAGCTCGATCCCGCGCTCGGTCAGGACGTACTCGTCCCGTGGCGGCGACTCCTGGTACCGGCGCTTTTCGAGGATCCCCTCCTCGGTGAGCGTCTTCAGGCGGGCCGACAGGACGGCGCGCGGGATGCCGAGGTGGACGAGGAAGTCGTTGTAGCGCCGGACGCCGTAGAGGGCGTCGCGGACGACGAGGAGCGTCCAGCGCTCGCCGACGATCTCCAGCGCCCGAGCGATCGAGCACTCCTGCGTCGCGTAGTCCTTGCCCAGTGCCATGCGGCCCACTGTAACGCTTTTGAGCTTCTTGGTTCAATCACTGAACCTATGGTGCTACGGTACGAGGGCAAGGTAGGTTCAATGACTGAACCCAGCCTCGTCGACGAATGACTCGAAGCCCTTGAGGCTGCGAACGTCCCGGAAGGACAGCCATGCCCCAGCTGGACACCGCCACGACCGCGGACGTGCGGCACGGGCACGCCGAAGCGCCCGCGAACGCCCGGGCCACCCTGGCCCTGACCAGCGCCGCGACGGCGGTCGCCCTCATGACGTACACCGCCCCGGTGGTCACCCTCCCCGGCACGGTGGCCGCCCTGCACACCCCACTCTCCGCCCAGGCCTGGCTGTTGAACGGCACCCCGCTGGGCCTCGCCGCGCTCCTCCTGGTGGCCGGCAGCCTGGCCGACGACTACGGGCGCCGCCGGATCTTCCTGCTCGGCACCCTCGCCCTCGGCGTCACGACGGCGCTCGGCGGCCTCGCCTCGACCACCTGGCTGTTCACCCTGGCCCGGATCGCCCAGGGCGCGGCGAGCGCGGCGATCCTGGCGAGCAGCCTGGGCCTGCTGGTGACGGCCTTCCCGAGCCCGCGGGGCCGCCTGCACGCGACCGGCGTGTGGGGAGCCTTCGTGAGCGGCGGCATCGCGGTCGGCCCGCTGGTCGCCGGCGCGATGCCCGACTGGCGGGTGGCGTACGCCGTCCTCGGCGCGGTGGCGCTGGTGGTGGCCGGGCTCGGTGTCCGCCCCCTGGCGGAGTCCCGCTCCCCCCGGGGCGGCCGCCCCGACCTGCTGGGCGCGCTGACCTTCGGCCCGGCGCTGGTGGCGCTGGTCGCGGCGCTGACGCTGGGCCGCGACGGCTGGCTGCGGGCGCCGGTGGGGCTGCTGCTGGCGGCGGCCGTGGTGCTGCTCGGCCTGTTCGTACTGCGGGAGCGGCGGGCCCGTACCCCCATGATCGACCTGGGCCTGCTGCGCCACCGCCGCTTCCTGGCCTCCTCGGCGGCCGGCCTGTTCACGGGCCTGGCGGTGCTCGGCCTGTTCAGCTTCCTCCCCGCGGTGCTGCAGCAGGCGCTGCACCTGTCCGCGATCCAGACGGCCTGGCTGTTCCTGCTGTGGTCCGGCCTGTCCTTCGGGGTGGCCCTGCAGGCCAAGCGCCTGGCGGGCCGCGTGACCCCGCGCCGGCAACTTGCCATCGGCTTCCTGCTGCACGCCGGCGGCGCGCTGACGATGCTCGGCGCGATCGACGCGGGTTCCTGGCCCCGCCTGCTGCCCGGCCTCGTCCTCGGCGGCATCGGCAGCGGCCTGCTGAACGCCGCGCTGCCCCTGCTGGCGGTGGAGTCGGTCCCGGTCGCACGCGCGGCGATGGGCTCCGGCGCCCAGCAGACGTTCCGCTACATCGGCTCCTGCGCGGGCGTGGCCCTCACGATCGCCCTCGTCACGTCCTCCTCCGGCGGCCTCGGCCAGGGCACGAACGTGGCGATCGTGGTGTCGGCGGCGCTGGCGGTGGTGGGGGCGGGGACTGTGCTGGCGTTGCGGGACCGGAACTGAACGACGACCGACGGCCGCTACGCGCCCCCAGCCGCAGAGGACCGGCTCTTGCCGAGCCGAGCGGCAGGAGCCCGGAACACGATTCCCGACCCCCGGGACCCCAGCAGCACGTCGAAGACCCCACCGTCCAGGACGGAGACCTGAACCTCCTTGGCCTCGGCCGCTCCCCATCCCGTGACCCGGAGCCCGTCCACACCCGTGAAGACGACGAAGAACTCGAAGCCGTCGCCACCCTCTCCGCGTTCGAAGCCCAGGGTCACCGAGTCTCCGCGCTCATCGATGTGAACGTAGAACAGTCCCCAGTCATGGGATTCGAGCAGCCGCATCCAGTCAGCGCTCATAGAAGACCTTCGAGTCGGTGCCGGGAACGGACGAATACAGCCGGGCATCCACCTTGCTCACGAAGAGATGCGGCCCGCTGTCCGCCCCATCACTCCCGGCCTTGAACGCGCTCACATGCCTGACCACCACGGACTCGTTGCACACCAACTCCAAGACCGTCCCCCGCCCGCGCACCGTCACCCGCATCCGCCGCTCGGCCCCCAGCGGAACCATCTCCACATCACCGACGACGGGCGGATCCCACTCCACCAGGGAGACCCCCTCCACCGCCACGAACTCGAACTGGCACTGCACGGCGTCCATCCCCGCGTCGGCCCACTCGGACGGAGCCGACGCGGGAAAGTACGGAAGATCGACCCGCAACGTCACGGTCGGGCCACGCCAGTTGAGATTGACGGACCGAATCCTGACGCCGTTCAAGTCGGGAACATCACCGTAGAGGTTCCACAGAACCCCAGGATTCACGAGAAACCGGGCGATCCTAGTGCGATTCATGATCGCCCCTGGGCATCAGCTTCATCGCGTCCTCCTGAGAAATCTCCAGGAGAGCCTCGTGCGCGAAGGACTCGATGTCGTCGACATACGGCAGGACCCCCTCACGCTTCGTGCAGAACGTCACGTTGGCCGTGAGGAAGTCGTCCTCCAACCCGCCCCGGGAGAGGGAGACATACCCGAACACGGGCCAGACGAAGGACTCCGGAACCGCCCGCAGCGCGGCACAGGCGTACGACAGCGACCGCCGCAGGAGCCGCACCCCACGCTCGCGGCCGTCCCGGGGAAGGTCCCCATCCGTCATTCCGCGCCCGTTCACGGCGGACTCGAACTGCACCACATCCGTACAACCGTCCGGATCATCCGGACGGTACCCAGAGCGCAGCGCCCCAAGCAGTTGCGCGTCGCGATACCCGAGCATCCATCCCTCGGCCAGCACCGACAGAAGGGGCTCCGGGACTTCCCGCCTCCGAAGCGCGAGAGGAGCGTCAACTGCCCAGCGCAAAGCCATTTCCGAGTTCATCCTCACGCTTTCCCCTCCCCGGTCACTCCGTAGTGATCACAACCCACTCCTCCGGACAGGAAGCACCTTCCCCGCGACGCCTCACTCACCACAGGCTCCCGCGGTCCGGCGAGTCACGCCCGCAGGTAGAGCTGCTCGGCTTCCAGGACCGCGGCGCCCAGCGGGTTGTCGTAGGGCCAGGAGTCGGCGACGACGTGAGCCGCGCCTCGCAGGCGCTGTTCCTCGGGCGGCAGCTCCGGGGAGGACAGCTGTTGCGCATGTGTCCAGTTGCCTGCGGATCGAGGAAAGTTGCTCGGCATTGCACACGGCTTGTTCGGTTGCAGCGAAGGGCCTTTGTGCGGCCTTTCGGGACACTATGGCTCCGGTAGGTCCGTGTCGGGGTCTCATACGTATGTCTGTTTCCGCCGCCAGGACGCCCATCCGCTGCTCCACCCCCGGCCTTCGATGAGGGTCATCCCTGACCATTTCTGCTTCAGAGTTGGTAGGGATAAAGTTCAATCTCTGGAGTATCGAACTTGATCTTCGCCCCAGGCTGCGGGGGCACGGCCCCATCCGCCATCTCGACGAGCACGATGTCGCGCCCGATGCGAACACTCATCACGGAGTCCTCGTCGACAGTCTGAACCGTTCCGCGTACTGTCACCGCCTGCCGCCGCAAGCCGTCACCGGTGAGTGTGTCGGATTCCCCGACACCCGGGAGCCAGGCCGCGACCTCCTCGGAGATCTCGACCTCCACGTCGAACTGCCCCTCGGTCGGCACGGCGCCACCCTGCCACACCCCCCAGGCCTCTCCCAGTTCACTCCTGAACCGCACAACCCGACCTTCGGCGTCGAGAATTTCCAGCACTTCGATTCGCATTACTTGAACCCCAATGGACGCCACATGCTCCCCCAGCGGCCTCGGCCAGGGCACGGACGTGGCGGTGGTGGGAGTGGGGAGTGTAGTGGCGTTGCGGGAGCGGACGTGGTCGACCGTCGTCGCGTTCCTCACCCCTGAAAGCTGAGCTTGTGGTCATGGGTCGGGTCGGCGGAGCACACGAAGACATCGAGGTGACCGCCTCGACCGATCCGCACCTGGGTGGGGGAGTTCACGCCGTGCCGGCCGATCAGGGGGAGGTCCTCGATCGGAGTCCAGCTGCTGCGAAGGCCTCCCCACTCAGCCGAAGCGATGGTCAGCAGAAGACCCATGTAGCTCCCGCACGAGCAGAGGAACATATGGGGGCCGGTCACGCCCCACGCCGCGTAACCGCCGACTTTCCAGCCGGGAGCGATGGAGAGGTCACCGTCGTAGGACAGGGGCTCACCCTCGCCGTCGGCTTCTTCGTCGGCTTCCTCCCACAGCGCCTCCTCCCACTCCTCGATGCGCTGCCGAAGCCCCTCAGGGAGCAACTCACCCCACTCGTGCTCCGTGACCTGCTCCGGGGCGAGAACACAAGGTTCCGGTACGTAGTCCTCGTCACCGACGGCGGCAGGACACGGCGGTTCGGCCAGGATCTCGCCGACGTCGGCCGAACTGCGCCACACCAGGTGGACCCGCGGACAGGGAGGCGATCCATGCCCGTCGAACGGACACCACAACACCTGAAGGAGATCGCGCCCCTCGGGCATCACGAGCCCGGAAACTTCCCGCGCGAACAGTTGGGCCAGCGGCAGCAGGGGAACGGGGGCATTGTCGCCGAGTTCAGGCACCTGGTGCTCGCGGCCGAGTTCCGTCAGGATGCGCCGCTCCCCGTCCGTAGGGCCCGCACCGCCCCGACGCCGGGCTTCAGCGAACACCCGACGCTCCTCGCGGACGTCCTCGACGCGCCTCCCCCGATCCCGGCGGTGCCGCTCCCGGCAGACCGGCCACGTCTCGCCAGCGGGCCACAGGAGCGGCCCGCCCACAGAACTCTGATCGGGCTTCGGCGCCCCGGGACGCGGATGAAGCCGAGTACAGCCCTTCCCGAAGCCGGCCAGTTCGGGGAACTCCGCCTCGATGTCCAGGGGACGCGATGGAGTGGTACGGGTCATGGTCATCCGTGGTACCACCTTGACCTCAATCTCCTTCATCACCGGCGTATTCACCGGATTCTGGGTGAGTGTGACCAGGTTCTGCCGGGCAAGTGGTCCCCTCCGCTGGGCGACCTGCCGGTCAGTACAAGGGTTCACGCCCCGTGATCCGGCGATAGGCATCGTCGAGAAGGTCGTCGTCGACCTCCAACTCCCCTTCCTCGACGAAGTACGCACCGCTTGTGTATGCGGCCAGTTGTACGCGGAGCATCTCCTCGATTGTGAGGAACTCCACCTCCGTGTCCGCACCTTCGAGCACCCCGGCGACGCCGATGAACTCGTCACCCTTCCAGACGGCGGCATAAAGGTCTGCGGATGCCGACAGAAGGATCGGCAACCACTGCCCCATTTCGTCCAGATCGGAATTTCCGAGGCTGTGCACATCCCGGGCCTCCTCCACAGAGGGGAAGATGTATCCGGGAACAAACGCCGCGTCACCGACGGTCTGACCGGCGCGGCGACGGGTTCCGTTGCACCAGGCGAACCAGTCCGACACCGCAGGCGGGACGGTGCCGACCAGTTGACGCACTCGGTCCTCCGGGTGGCCCGGCCTTTCCAAGTCGTCCACCACGGGGCGCCCCAGGCGCGCCAACTGTTCCTGGACTTCTTCCAGCAATTCGGTTACAGCAGTCATGAATTGGCCCTCCTCCCGAGAACTCTACAGGTCACCGCCCGAGCCACCCTTCCGGGTCGACATAGAAGGGGTCACCGTTCTGGATCCCGTGCTTCTGGTAGAAGCTGCTCAAATATCCTCCCTGCCGGTTGTTTTCGGCTCTTTCAATGAGTGTGGTGATGGCGCCACTGCCACCTTGACGTGTGGAAGCGAAGGGAAATTCCTCCCAGGTCATCCCCTCACCGGGCCGGTGCAGTTCTCGCTGTGCCGCCCGCCGGTTCCGCCGGATGTTGCGCCGGCCTGTCTGCCGTTCGACGATGGGGCTCTCACCCCTGGCCAGGGCTTCCGAGAGGTTCTCGTTCACGCCCGGGAACATGTGGTCGTCAAAGTGCGCTACCGGAAGCTCACGGGCGACTCCGTTGCTGTCCACCGCGAAGACCCGACACGGGGCCAGTCCGAGCGGGTCGCTCCAGACATGAGGGTTGAAGACGTACGCGACCGGGTTCGGCGCCGGACCGAGACCAAGCGGGTCGGGGCTGGCATAGCGCGCGGTTACGGGGTCGTAGTGCCGGAAGTAGTTGTAGTGCAGGCCAGTCTCCGGGTCGAAGTACTGGCCTGGGAAGCGGAGCGGAGTGTAGGCGCTGCTATCGGCTGCCCATGCACCAGCGCCCCACACGGTGCAACGCATCCGCCAGGCGATGTTGCCTTCCTCGTCGACCAGTTCCGTCGGAGTGCCTACGAGGTCCGTGACGATCGCGTAGAAGCGGGAATCGACCTCTTCCTGAGGAACGTCATCGAAGGAGATACGTTCCGTCTGGGCGAGCGGACGCTGTGCATCATGGTCCCATGTCACGGTGACCGGGGCCGGAAGTACACCACGTGTGGTCTGTTCGCAGAGCGTGGTGCCGTCCCAGGTGAAGTCGACCCGCTCGGCGAGCGTCGTCCCGTCGTGGGCAAACCGTTCTTTGGCCACACGTCGTCCCAACGGGTCGTACGTGTAGCGCCATCGTGTGCCATCCGGCGTGACAACCGCGGTAAGGCGGTCCTCCGCGTCCCACGTGTACCGCCATGTATCGGGCTTGCTTGACAGGCGGGTCTTCTGACGCAGAACCATGCGGCCCGCGGAGTCGTGTTCGTACCGGATGCCACCGGCTCGCATGACCTGGGTACCCGTGTACTCGCGTGGCCCTGAAGGCTCCGGCCCAAGATGCTCTGCCGGCCACGAGGCACTGACCTGGTTGCCCATCGCATCGTATGCGTACGTCTCTTGCCACGTGCCAGCCCGCACATCCGTGACCCGTCCGATCGCGTCGAGGCCGAACTCCATCTCGCCGTCGTAACGTTCCGCAACTACGGCCAGGTGGCCGTCTACTCGGTACCGGTAAGTGCGCTCCTGGATGAGGCGTCCCTCCGGACCGGCGGCGAGCAGCCGTGTGAGCCGGTCCAACTCGTCAAAGTCGTATTGGAAAGTCAGGCCGCCGCTGATCCGACGGGCGATCTCACGACCGGCCTCATCGCGTTCGAAGAAGATGCGCCGTCCGGAGGTCATCAGTGCGGTGCGGTTGCCGACCGCGTCGTGCTCCCAGGTGCTCAACGCACCCGAGGGCGTCGTACGACTTGTGCGGCGGCCGAGTTCGTCGTAGGTGTAGGCCACTGTCCGAGCAGTCGAGCCCGCGACGGTGACCGTCTCGGCAAGCAGCTCACCGGTGCCCGTCCAGAGGCGTTCGAGTGTCACGTCCGGTGCAGCCGCTCTCAGCATTCGGCCCATCGCGTCGTATGAGTACTCCGTGACGTGGCCGGCCGCGTCCTTCCGCGTCACGTTCCCCAACTGGTCATGCCAGTAGCGAATCGCGACGCCGAGCGGGGTCGTGCGCTGCGTCAGCCGACCCGCCGGGTCGTAAAGGTAGCGCTGCACCCGGCCGTCGAAATCCGATTCCGTGGTCAGGCGCCCCGCTGCGTCGTACTCGTATTCCCATGTCATGCCGAGCGGGTTGCGCACCCTGTTGCGCCGTAGCTCGGTGTCATAGGTGAATTCATGACGCGCGCCGTCCGGTGTTGTTCGGGCCGACAGCAAGTCGAAGTGCGTGTACTCGAAGCGGGAGACCGAGCCCGTCCTATCGGTGTACTGCGTACAGTTGCCCTCGCCGTCGTAGAGCCAACTCTCCTGCGTGTCGTCGGGTGCCGTACGACGACTCGGACGCCCCTCAACTGTCCATTCCAGCTGCGTTCGCGCGCCGAGAGGGTTTGTCAGAGTCACGGGCCGCCCGAACGCGTCGCGCTCACAGACACTCACCGCGCCCAGTGCGTCGGTCACCTCCGTGGGGAGGCCCGTTCCGCTGTTGCGGATCACAGTGCAGTGGCCAAGAGCGTCAACGATGCGCTTCGGGCTGCCGGTTCTGTCGTAGGCGATGGTTGTAGCGCTGCCGGTGGGGTCCGTAACGGCAGCGACGTTGCCGCGTTCGTCGTACTCTCGCCGCCACTGAGTCCCATCGGGTTCGCTGATCGTCGTCGGCAACCCGAGATCGTTGTACGTGAAACGAATCGATCGTTCGTCAGGTCGGGTGACCGACGCGACCCGTCCTTGATGGTCGTAGTCGTAGCGGGTCGTGCAGCCAAGTGGATCGGTGACTGAAAGAAGCCGCAGGTCGTCGTTCCATTCCTGCGCGGTGACGTTGCCGAGCGGGTCGGTCTCCCGGATCAGGCGCAGGTTCTCGTTGTGTTCGTAGAGGCGGGTATGGCCGAGCGAGTCGGTGACCCGGGTGGTGCGGGTCGCATCGTCGTAGGTGAGGGTGGAGGCGAGGGCGTTGCCCGTGCCCCCGGTGGCGATGACGCGGCCCCGGTCGTCGTACTCGTACCAGTAAGTGGTGCCGTTCCGGTCGGTCCACGACGTGATGCGGCCCTCGGCGTCGTAGGTGTAACGCATCGGCAGGCCGGAGGAGTTGATCTCCTCGATCAGGTGGCCCCGCTCGTCGTACGCGAAGGTGAGCAGCGTGGTGCCGGGCCGGTCCGGGTGGGTGGGGTCGATCAGGCGCAGGCCCGTGACGCGGGAGCGCGCGTGGTCGTGGTCGAGGGCGATGCGGTAGCCGCCGGAGTGGACCACCGCTCCGGGGACGTCGCCCTCGTCGTACTCGACGGTGATCCGGTTGCCGTTGCGGTCCTGGATGTACTGCAGGGGCAGGTCGACGGCGGTGTCGGCGGCGGCCGCGACGGGGCTGTGGAAGACGTGGATGAGGCCGGTGTCGGGGTCGGTTACGCGTATGCCGCCGTCGGTCTCCGTGTCCCAGCAGAGGGTCAGACCGGAACCGGGCGTGTCCGGACGGACGGGCTCGCCGGTCTCGGCGTCCGGGTGCGGGAAGCACAGGCGGGCACCATCGGCGGTCGCGTAGACCAAACCGTGGTCGTCGGCCTGGACGCGCTGGTCAAGGGTTGAGGCCCAGGACGGACCGAACCAGCCGCCCCACCGGTACGACGACAGATGCGTACGTTCCAGGACCAGCGGGAGGACGCCGGGCAGGGTCACGTCGGTGCGGGGCAGCGACATGTCCCCGGTGGCCACGTCGATCGGGTCCCGTACGAACTTCTTGACCATGTTGCGGACCGAGGCCGGCAACTTGTCGAAGGCCGGGTTCAGCTTGAGGCGCTCGAAGGCGGCGCAGTTGAGCTTCATCCCCTTGGCCAACTCGGCCAACTGGCTGGGCTTGAGCGCCTTGAGCCCCTTGCCGAGCGCCTTGCCCAGCACCCCGAAACCGACGCCCATCAACGCGCCCTCGGTGAGGATCCCGGCCAGCTTGTCCGGGTCCTCGAACGCGCCGGGATCCTTCAGCAGCGTCTCGAACGCCGAGAACTTCGCCCCCTCGGCCGCCATCTTGCCCACCTCGGCGACACCGCGGATCTCCTTCAGCGCCTTCAATGCCCGCTCCACGCCCCGGATGACCTCCATCACCCCGCGCACCACGGACCCGAGCGCCGTACCCTCCTCCTCGATCCGCCCGACCAGCGCCACGACCTTCAGCGCCCGCTCGCCGGCCATCAGGTTCGAGGCCACCTCCGAGGCACCAGCGGTGAGAATCGACAGCGCAAGCCCCGCGATCTCGAACTCGGCGATCTCCGCGAGCATCACGCCGATCTCGGACAGCATCTCGTGCGCCTTGTCCGCGAAGTCGTCCAGCGCCTTCGCGCCCTCCCGCAGCGAATGCGCCATCTCGTTCGCGCTCTTGCGGGCCGACTTGTTCCGCTTGTGGAAGGCCTTGGCCGCCTTCCCCTCCCACTCCACCCCCGACAACGCACGTTCGGCGGCCGACGACGCGTCCTCCAGCCCCTTCGCCAGATGCCGCCACTTCTTCGCGATCTCCCGGACCCCGTCCGGATCCACCGCCGGATCCGAGATCCCCAGAAACTCCAGACCGCTGGCGATCGAGTCGCCGAACATGTGGTTGAACTTGTTGACGTAGTGCAGCGGGTTGAGATCCACCATGACCGTGCCGCTCAGCCCTTCTTCGCCCGGGCCTGCGCCGCCAGCAGAAGGTCCAGCAGATCGAAGGCGTCGGACACCTCACCGATCAGCTTCGCCTCCGCCTCCCACTCCTCCTCCAGCTGCTTGGTCAGCTTGGACAGAGTGGTCATGCCCTTCTCTATCTCGTCCTTCGCACCCAGCAACGACCCCAGCGCCCCCAGCGCCTTCAGATGGTGCTGCTGCTCCTTGAACTCCGCCAGCGGCTTCGTCGTGTGATGCCCCACCGTCCGCAGCCCCGACGCCGCCTTGTGCATCGACGCGGCTTCCTTCGCCAAGTCAGACATGCGACCCACCCCCGTAACTTCCCCGTATGTGCACGCACTTCGCTCTGTGCACATGCCAACCCTCCGACACTAGGGAGAGGGGTCATGCGGAAGGTATGGCCGACGCCAAGTGCGGGCAAAGATCGGCTACGACCGAGGCCGCATCGACGTCAACTTCCCCCACACCACCATCCGGTACCGCGACGTGAACTCCGGCGTGCAGGTGGTGAGGGTGATGTAGTAGCCGGGGTCGTCGTAGCCGTAGGCGCGTCTCACGACGGAGTGCGGTACGGGACGTATCACGCCGGAGTCGCGGGACGAGGTCTGCGGGAGGATCTTGTCGACGGTGTACGTGTACGTCGCCGACCGCGTCTCGACCTCGACGACGTCCCGGGGCCGCAGCCGGGGAAGGTACCGGAACGGCTCGCCATGGGTGTTGCGGTGGCCGGCGACGGCGAAGTTGCCTGCCTGGCCCGGCTGTTGGGTGCCGGGGTAGTGGCCGACGTACCCCCTGTTCAGGACGTTCGGCTTGCTCACGCCCTCCGCGACCGGCACCCGAAGGTGCAGGCGGGGGATGGTCAGGATGGCGTACGCCTGGGAGCCGCGCGGCCGGGATGAGCCGACGGGGACGTACGACCGCTGCCGCGCGGCCGCCCCCGTACCAGGGGATGGGGACGACGATCCCGGCGGGGACGTGTCCGCATCGGTGGGCGGAGCGGAGGAGTCGCCCCCGTCCTCCCCGCCCCATTCCCGCTCCAGCGCCTCCACCTTCCGTTCGGCCGCCCGTCTGGCCTCCCGGTTGGTCCACCAGAGCTGGTGCACGACCAGCAGCATGAGGACGACCCCGACGGTGACGAGAACCTCGCCGCCGCCCCACAGCACCCGTCGGCGCCGAGCGCGCCGCCGCAGGTCGCCGTGTCCCACGACGGGAACCCGCATGACCCGCATGCGTACGCCTCCCTCCGGGCCAGTACCCTTCCACGGCCGGGCTCGCGGGGCCCAGCCCCGCTCATTCGGACCCGCGAAGACCCAGGCCTCCTCAATCGGGCCGACAGAGGCCCGGTCCCCCTCGATCGGACCCGCAGGAGCCCCGACTCCCCCTCCACCGGACCCGCACGATAAGCGCTCCCCCTCCAACTCACCAGACCCATAAGCTCCCTGCTCATGAGTGCGTACTGGCTTCTCGCCCTGGTCCCCTTCATCGCCGGCCTCGCCGTCACCGGCCACCAGGCCCGGATGGCGATCACCGAACACCTCCTGCGGCGCACGGGCCGTCGTGTGGAGGGGACGGTGACGGGACACATCGCGTCGCGGGAGGGGACGTACGCCGCACTGCACCCGGTGATCCGCTGGGTCGGCGAGGACGGCAGCGAGTACGAACGCGCCGTCCCCGACACGATCGGCGCCCACGCCCTCCCCGAGGGCAGCCGCGTCCACCTCCTGTGCACCCCGGGCTCCCCCGACACGGTGGCCCTGGACAACCTCGCCCGCTACCGCTCGGCGGTACTGGGGATGTGGCTGGGGGTGCTGCTGTGGGCGGGGGCCCTGACGGCGGTACTGATACGGATCGCGACGCTTCTGCCGGAGCCGTACCGGTACTGACGCAGCCGTACCGATACTGACGGCAGGCTGGCGCAAGGGCCGACGCCCGCCCTGCGCCTCTCCCAGCCCCCTTCACTCTGGGGTGTCACCCGCACCCGGCCCGCGCGGGAATCACGCCTCCTTGCCGCTGCCGACCAGCACATACCTCTCCCTATGTCGTTGGTCGGCAGTACGGTGTCCCCCATGCGCCCCGACACGCCTGCCGAGAACGTCGACCACACCGCCGAAGCGGCACGCCTGGAGCGGACCGCCGGCCTCTATCCCGAGGACACCGAGGCCCTGCTCCTCCAGGCCGCGGCCCACCTCGAACTGGCCGACGACCGCCCCGCCGCGACCGCGCTCTACGACCGCCTGCTGTCCACTCCGGACTCGCTGGAGAACCCCCATCTGGTACGAGCCCTGAAGGCCTCGAACCTCTGGGAGTACGGCCATGAGGCCGAGGCCCGCGCGATCATCGACGGAGTCCGCGTGTCCGCCCCGCGTGACCCGGCCCCGTGGGTGATCGTCGCCGAGGCCCTGGAGTCCCACGACGAACTGGAGGCGGCGCAGGACACGTTCACGGAGGGCACGACCCTGCTCCTCACGGACGCGACGGAGACCCCGTACTCCACACACCCCCTCCTCTACGGCCGCCACAGGGTCCGCCGCATGCTGGGCCTGCCCCACGACGAGTGGGACGCCCTGGCGGACACCCTGCACTCCTCGTCGGTGTCGCTGGACGAACTCCACGACCCCAAGCGCGTCTGGTCCCTGGGCTCGGACAACCCGGCGGAACTGGAGGCGGAGATCTCGCGGCTGCGGGCGGAACTGGGGGCATACCGAGAGGCCCTGTCCCGCCCGTTCCCGGTGGCGGTGCTGCACTGGGCACAGGGTGAGCTGGAGGAGCTGGTGGGGACGTATCCCTCCCTGGCGACCGAGTATCCGTCCCGCGAGGAGCACCTGGCGACGATAGAGGCCTCGCTCCGCGAGCTGGCATCGTCCGGCACGCCGAACCTGGGGATCGTGACGGGGACGGTGCCTTCTTATGAGGCCTTCGCCGCGTCGGAGGGGGCATCACCGGGAGACGTGACGCTGCTGCCGCAGTATGCGACGACGTTGGCGGCGCGGGGGCGGGCGGTGGTTTGGCCGCCGCAGCGGGGGGCCGTTTGTTGGTGTGGGGCGGGGCAGGTCTATGGGGTGTGTCACGGGGCCGAGTAGACACTTCGGCCCCTAACACCGGCGTCCCACTTGAGGCTGTGAGCCCCGGCCTTACGGCTGGCTGGGGCCACCACGTCGTTGCCACCAGTCTCGGTGATACCGGATGTACTCCTGGTGCACCCTGTGCTTCTTGTGCGTATTGAGCTTCACCCGCACATTTTCTCCGAACACTCCAGCGCGCACAATGATCGACCAGTCATCCCCGATAAGGATCGCCCCAATATCCAGTCGCACATGACAGTTAGGGCAGAGGCACAGAATGTTCCTCTCAACGTCTGGGCCATTGTGCGGCGCACCGAGGGGTTTTATGTGGGCGCCTTCGCTGTACGACTTCCCATCTGGGCCAGCCAAACGAAGGTCGCATATCTGGCACTCATCGTTGTAAAGATCCTTGATGCGCCGCGCTGCAGCAGCATCGCGCACTATGCGCTGTATGCGCGTCGCGCGTGTCGTGGGGAACCTCTCCCCTTCCGGCCACTCGCCATCGCTTCGCTCGTCCGATCCGCTCTCCGGTTTGTCGTCGAGCAGCTCTTCCTGCTGCTCCAACACCGAGGCGATCCTGCGCTCCGCGGAGGTCAGCTCCTGCTCAGGCCCAGGGAGTCGCTCCAAGTCGAACTGGCATATCTCGATGGGTGAGCCATCGGGGGCTGAAGACTTAGAGAGAGCAGTACGGACGGCCGCGATCGCGTACAGGCCGTCATATCGGTAGCTATCGGGAAGCGAATACCTCGGGTCACCTTCAGGACCACGAATTATGCGGATCTTATACCCACGTTCAAAACTAAGCTTCAGCGCCGCGTTGTCTCGGTACTCCCAAGATTGGCTCCGCAGGAGTGTCTTACCGTCCTTGCTCTTTTCTTTGTCCGGCGAGGCGCCCGTGTATTGAATCCAGTTCCAACCGTCCTCATCGTCTTCGTATCCCCCGTTCAAGACGATGGCGTCGGCAACGTAACTGCCGTCCTCGTCCTTCAGACGAGAGATTCCTCGCATGGTGTCGCCATGCAGATTGGCGTTCTTCACATCCGTCCGACGCGGGAAGACCGCACCAGGGACGACGCCGTGTATGTGACCGATGACTCGCTCTCCCATCGCCCCATGGTGGCGCATGCCGATCACTCGTGTCACACATCAAGCGAAAACTTGGCCGGTAGCTGTAGGTCCGTGATCACTGTGGTCCTAGCTACTGGCCACTACCTGGAGTTCGGCAGCCGCGTTGCGCCGCCACGGCGCCCGTGTAGGTCTCGCGGGTCAGGTCCTCGGGCCCAATGCCTAGCTCGATCAGGACAGAGCGAATGTCATCGAGGGCCTTGCTCACCTCGCCCTCGTCGACGAGCGTCTCCACCTCAAGAAATGTCCCATTGATCCCGGGTACACGAACGAGGGTGGCGAGCATACGGCGGCCGCGCGTTACGAACTCGTAGTTGTGACAACGTTTTTCGAACGCGATGACCTCGACGTAACCGAGACCGCGCAGGATGGCGTGCGTGGCTTCTGCATCCTCCACACGGGTCTCGTGCTCGGGCTTGGACCCCGAGTCTTTATTGACCGCGGCTTCCTTGAAGGTGAGCAGCGTGCGTGTGCTGTCCGCGCCGTGCACGGTCCGGACGCGCAACTCCTGGTCCTTCTTCTCTAGCGAATCGTCGGGACGGTCGTAATACGTATCCCGGTACACCTCGACTCGTGCCGTGGCACGTTCGTCCAGGTACCTCATGACCGACTCCGGTGAGTGGACTCGGGCCTTCAACTCCGCCTCGATCACGAACTCTTCCCCTCTCCTCGTCGTCAAACTGTGCGGCGTGCGTCGGCGATAACCGCCTCAAACATCCTGTGGAAACCCCGAAACAAGGGGCCGTGCGGCGTCTCCATGACTTTGTATGTCGCCGACTCATGCCCTTCCCACCCTGCATCAAAGGCACCAACGAACATGGTGGAGTCCATTCGGATGAGCCGCCAGGTGGGCATCGTGCGGTACCGCCACACACGGATGTCGCATGCGCCGGCCAACTCCCGCAGGCGCGCCTCGGCCAAGCGCACACCTCCGGCGAGGGCATCGGAGGACTCCCCGATCTCAGCTGCGCGGTGGGCCAGGGCGTCGCTATCCGGATCAAGGAGTGCCACCCGCGCCCGAAGGCCCTTTGCACCGCTCTCACGCGGTAGACAGGCGCGGAGCAGACTGTCGTTCAGCCCGATGAGCCCGAGCCCGCGCACCGCCAGTACATCCAACTCTTGTGCTTCGCGCGCCTGCTGTTGAATCTCCTCGGCTGCCGAGTTTTGCGCGGCGTACACACGCACGACTTCAGGGAAGGCAGCCAGGTCGAAGGCCGCACCACCGGCACGCTTCTCCCTACTCGCCGCCAGACCGAGTAGGTGGCGAGCGTCGTCAGGCATGTGAAGGCCATCCGCAATGCGCTCGTAGACATCGAGCCGGATCACTTCGCGGCGCCCATTGATGATCTCGTTGACGCGGGCCTGCGTCATACCCGTGGCTGCAGCTATGCGGGACTGGCTGACACCGGAGTACTGCTGCGCGTATCGGAAGACGGCGCCCATGTTCCGCGCGCGTAGGGCCTGTCTTACCTCGGCGCGCTCCCATGCCCAGTCCGGCAGTTCGATTGGCGTAAGCGGTGTGGTCATAGCTACTCAACCCTCGCTATCTGCGCACGAGATGAGAATCCATCCCACGGTGAGATTACCGGGCGGGTATCGAGTCGACACACCGCGTCACCCGATGGTGACTACATGAGCACCCCCTCTCTGGCTTGGATGCCCGCCAGCAGCTCGATGTCGTTGCTCCCCGCAGGCAAGTGGTGGGACGCCGTGAAGGTCCCCCACGCGATCGCGTTGGAGACGCTCAAACGCCTGCGTGGCGACACGGGGGCCGTCATCGAGGATCCGTGGTCCGGCAACTTCTACTGGCTGGTGCCTGCGGGACAAGGCTCCGAATGGGAGATGCCCGAGGCAGCGAGGATTGCCGTGCTAAGCGACACCGCGCACCTCATCGTGCCGGGACCAGAATGTACGACTGGACCGCGCTGGCGTGTCCTGCCCACCAGCAGTAGCTGGCTGGCAGAACCTGAGAAGCTGCACAACGCGTTGGCACGCGCGGCTGCGGTCGTTACCAAGCAATCGCCCGGCGAAACGTACAGAGCTCTTATCGGTCACTACCAGGTGTGCCCAGGTTGCGCACACAACACCGAACCCTGCGCCCGAGGACGGCAGCTGCGACAAGCATGGGTGGCTGTCCGGTGGTCTTGATCTGTTGTCGATGCCAACTCGGCATCCCGCCCGGCGAGTCATACAACAGGCACATCCACGACAGGGCATCCGGACCGCCGTACGTGGCCTACAGCCATCGCGACGTGTGTCCGACAAGCCCGGCTGCCGGAGTTCAGACCCGCGCCGATGGCGTGACGTTCGAGGGTCCGCCAAACGCGACGTGATCAGCGCACATCCGCCGATTTTTCGACGTAGGCGCGCTTTGCGAACCACGGAGCCGGGACCGGCTCCTCGTAGATCTTCAATATCCACGACACCGAGTGAGATAACTGGTGCACCACCACGGCTATCTCTGGGTCGGGCCGAAAGCACGTTTCGACGACGACGCCCTACGGCGGCCTCCTCATCCGGAGCCGCCCCCGGCTGGAAGCAGACCCGAGCTGCTCCGGCGCTACCGCGAGGTCGCCGCGGAGTTCCCGGTCGTGGATCTTCCGCCGCGGGCGGGAAACGGCGTACTGGCTGGTCAAACCGCGATCCCTGGTGCGTGGCACTTGGGGCGAGGCCAAGGAGGCGGCTCTATGGCTCGGTGCACGCGTGAGCGAGTATGAGCCTCGGTTCGCCTCCGGTCGGGATCGTGACACCACCGATCTGGCGTTGCTTGTCGACTCCGCTGCCGAGAGGCGTTGACTGTGGGGTGCTCTCCGGCCGCATGCACGCCGGGATGGTGGCTGACGGTCTCGCGCCCACGCTCACCGCCGGCGGCCGACTTGACAGGCCTCGACTCAGGTTCGGCTTCCCGATCATTCCGGGCGTTAGCCTCGACCTCGCAACACAGACAAAAGGAGGCAGGCATGGCCAAGGTTCCCAGCGCGGTGGTCGCCGCGAGCGGGCTCGTCGGTGGGTACGGTGTCGCCCGCTGGACCAAGAAGCGGCAGCTCGGCGGGGTCGTCCTGGCCGGCGCGGGCGTGGTCGCCGCGCGGCAGTGGCGCAGGCAGGCCGGCGGGGTGGCCGCGGGGGCGCTGAGCGCCGCGTACGTCGCCGCCTTCGCCGGGTCCCACCCGCTGGCGAAGAAGGTCGGCGCCTGGCCCTCCGTCTTCGGGGTCGCGGGCGCCGTGGCACTCGCCTCCTGGGCCGTCGCCGACCGCCGAGCCTGACGGCAGGGCGTCTCAGGACGTCGTCTCAGGCGGCCGGCAGCGGGTCCCCCTCCGTCCGCCTGAACGCCCTCCGGTACGCCTGCGGGCTCGTCCCCACCACCCGGCGGAAGCGTTCGCGGAACGCCGTCGGGGAGCCGAAGCCGGCCTGTGCGGCGATGCGTTCGACGGGGTGCTCGGTGTTCTCCAGCAGGTACTGCGCGCGCCGCACCCGCGCCCGGTGCAGCCACCGCAGCGGTGTCGTGCCGGTCTGTTCGCGGAAGCGGCGGTTGAGGGTACGGGTGCTCATGCCCGCCTTCGCGGCGATCTCGTCCAGGGTGAAGTCCTGGTCGCAGTTGTCCTCCAGCCAGTCCAGGAGCGGCTCCAGGGTGGCGCCGGCCGGGACCGGCGGCTGGTCGTGGACGATGAACTGGGCCTGTCCGCCCTCCCGTTCGAGGGGCATGACGCACAGCCGGGCCGTGTGCGCGGCGACGGCGGAGCCGTGGTCGCGGCGGATCATGTGCAGGCACATGTCCATCGCGGCGGCCGCGCCCGCCGAGGTGAGGAACTGGCCGTTGTCGACGTACAGGACGTTCGGGTCGACGGTCACCTCCGGGTGCATCGCGGCGAGGTGCGGGGCCGCCACCCAGTGGGTCGTCGCGCGCAGGCCGTCGAGCAGGCCGGTCGCCGCGAAGACGAACGCCCCGACGCAGATCGACGCGATGCGCGTGCCGTTCGCCGCCGCCGCGCGCAGCGCCTCCTTCACCTCCGGCTGCAGCGGCACCTTGGGGTCCGCGACGCCGGGCAGGATGATCGTGTCGGCCTCGGCCAGCGCCTCAAGGCCGTACGGCGCCCGCACGGTGAACGCCCCGGCCGCCGCGCTCACCTCCCGCGCGGGCGAGCAGACCCGCACCCGGTAGGCCGGGCGGCCGTCCGGCAGCCGGACCCAGCCGAACGCGTCGATCGCGGCGGTGAGGTCGAACGGGATGACCTGGTCCAGCGCCAGTACGGCCACGGTGTGCATGGCAAGAAGGTAGCCGTACGACGGGATATGGCCAACGGGACCCTCACAAAGCCTCGTCGGCGACCCTGATCGTGGCGAGAATCCGTTGGCTCGTGGCAGTAGTGCCACTTCTGCAAGATCCAGTGCCCGCCTAGCGTCGGCGCGTGACCAAGTTCCTGCTCGCCGTCCATGTCCTGGCGGCCATCGTCGCCGTCGGGCCCGTTACCGTCGCCGCCAGCATGTTTCCGCCCGCCGTCCGCCGGGCGCTGGCCTCGCCCGATGACGCGCGGGCGGTGGAGACCGTGGCGCTGCTGCATCGGATCTGCCGGGTGTACGCCCTCGTCGGTGTCGTCGTTCCGGTCTTCGGGTTCGCCACGGCGAGCGACATGGGGGTGCTCGGCGACGCCTGGCTGGGGGTGTCGATCGCGCTGACGGCGGTCGCCGCGCTGGTGCTTCTCGCGCTGGTGCTGCCGCGGCAGAGTGCACTGGTGGAGGGTGGCGGTACGCGGGAGGCGACCGTACGGCTCGCCATGTTCACCGGGCTGTTCAATCTGCTGTGGGCCATCGTGACGGTCCTGATGATCGTGCGGCCGGGGTCGACCACCGGCGCGTGAGCCGGGGTGTCACGCCTGCGCTCGGCTCGCCGTCGTCGCCGCCGTGAGCGGGCGGGCGATGTCCTCCAGGGGGCGGCGTTCCGCCCGCACCGCCAGGGCCGCGGCCACCAGGCCGGCCGCGCACATCAGGGCCGCGCCGATCTGGAAGGCGAGGACCGTGTCGGCGACCTTGCCCGTGCCGGTGAGGTCGGCGAAGAGCAGGGGGCCGCTGATGCCGCCGGCCGCGGTGCCGAGGGCGTAGAAGAAGGCGATCGACATGGCGCGGGTCTCCATCGGGAAGATCTCGGAGACCGTGAGGTAGGCGCTGGAGGCGCCCGCCGAGGCGAAGAACAGCACCGCGCACCAGCACGCCGTGAGGGTGGTCGCGCTCAGCACGCCCTGGGAGAAGAGCGAGGCCGTGCCGAACAGGAGCAGGCCGGACAGCAGGTAGGTCGAGGAGATCATCACACGGCGGCCGAGCGTGTCGAAGAGCCGGCCGAGGAACAGCGGGCCCATGAAGTTGCCGATCGCGATGACGGCGAAGTAGTAGCCGGTGTGGTCGGTGGGGACGTCGAAGAACTTCGTGAGGATCGCGCCGAAGCCGAAGGTGATCGCGTTGTACAGGAACGCCTGGCCGATGAAGAGGGAGAACCCGAGCACGGCCCGCCTGCGGTAGTCGGAGAAGACCGTGCGGGCGATCTCGGCGAAGGACACGCTTTCGCGCTGGTGGATGGTGAGCTCGCCGTGCGGTTCGGGCAGTGGTTCGTCCCGTTCCGCCTCGACGCGTTGCTCGATGCCGGAGACGACGTCCTGCGCCTCGCGGTCCCGGCCGTGGATCAGCAGCCAGCGTGGACTCTCGGGGACGTGGCGGCGTACGAGCAGGATCACCAGGGCGAGGACGGCCCCGAGCGCGAACGTCAGCCGCCAGCCCACGTTCTCGGGCAGCAGGGCGGTGTTGAGGGCGACGATCGACAGCAGCGAGCCGCCGACCGCGCCGAGCCAGAAGCTGCCGTTGATGATCAGGTCGACGCGGCCGCGGTAGTGGGCGGGGATCAGCTCGTCGATCGCGGAGTTGATCGCCGCGTACTCGCCGCCGATACCGAAGCCGGTCAGGAAGCGGCAGAGGAAGAACCACCAGGCCTCGGTGGAGAGCGCGGTCAGGGCGGTCGCCGCGAGATACGCCGCCAAAGTGATCATGAACAGCTTCTTGCGGCCGTGGCGATCGGTGAGCCGGCCCCAGAACAGGGCGCCGACGCAGGCGCCCGCCACGTACAGTGCGGCCGCGACGCCGGTGACCTGGCCCGATGAGATCGTCAGGCCGCTGCCGGGCTCGGACAGACGGCTCGCGATGTTGCCGACGACCGTGACCTCCAGGCCGTCGAGGATCCACACGGTGCCGAGGCCGATCACGATGGTCCAGTGCCAGCGCGACCAGGGCAGCCGGTCGAGCCGGGCGGGGATGTCGGTGGTGATGGTCCGGCCGGTCCCGGCCGCCGCTGTGTTCATGGGCTCCCTCCGCGTCTAGGAACCCGGCACGAGTACCCGCGGCCGGTGGGCCTACGCTCCCAGCAGCCGCGACACCGTGAAGATCAGCAGGCCGGCCAGCGAACCCACCACCGTGCCGTTGATCCGGATGAACTGCAGGTCGCGGCCGATGTGCGCCTCGATCTTGCGGGTGGTGTGCTCGGCGTCCCAGCCGGCCACCGTGTCGGTGATCAGGGAGGTGATCTCCTTGCGGTAGGTGGTGACGACGTGCACCGCGGCGCCCTCGACCCAGCTGTCGACCTTGTCCTGGACCTTGGGTTCGCTCGCCATCCGCGTGCCCAGCGAGAGCAGCGAGGCCCGCACGCGCAGGCGCAGCTCGCTGCGCTCGTCCTCGGCCGCCGAGACGATCATGGATCGTACGGCGGTCCAGGCGGAGGCGATCAGGTCCTGGACCTCGCCGCGGGCCAGCACCTCGCCCTTCAGCCGCTCGACGCGCGCCCGGGTCTCGGTGTCGGACTGGAGGTCGGAGGCGAAGTCGGTGAGGAAGCGGTCGAGGGCGCCGCGGGCGGGGTGGGAGGGCATGTCGCGCATCTCGGCGCAGAAGCGCAGCAGCTCCTTGTAGACGCGCTCGCCGACCTTCTTGTCGACGAAGCGCGGGGTCCAGCCGGGGGCGCCGCCCTGGATGGCGTCCATGACCTGCTCGTCGTGCAGCACCAGCCAGTCGTGCGCCCGGGAGACGATCAGGTCGACGAACCGTCTGTGGCCGCCGTCCGCGACGATCCTCTCCAGCAGCTTGCCCATGCCGGGCGCGATCTCCCGGGCGTCGGCGCGGCGGGTGATGGCCTCGCCGACCACCGCCTGCACGTCCGAGTCGCGCAGGACGGTGAGCGCGCCGCGCAGGGCCGTGGCCAGTTCCGCGGTCACCCGGTCCGCGTGCTCGGGTTCGGCCAGCCAGGCGCCGAGGCGGCTGCCGATGCCGACGGTGCGCAGCCGCTGTCGTACGACGTCCTGGGACAGGAAGTTCTCGCCGACGAACTCGCCCAGGGAGACGCCGAGCTGGTCCTTCTTGGTGGGGATGATCGCGGTGTGCGGGATGGGCAGGCCGAGGGGGTGGCGGAAGAGGGCCGTGACCGCGAACCAGTCGGCGAGCGCGCCGACCATGCCGGCCTCGGCGGCCGCGGCGACGTACATCGCCCAGTTGCCCGCGCCCGCGTTCGACGCCCACTTGGCGAGGACGTAGACCAGGGCCACCAACAGCAGCATCCCGGTCGCCGTGAGCTTCATGCGCCGTACCCCGCGCTGTCGCTCCATGTCCGCGGCGGTGAAGGCGGTCATGGCGCGATAGGTCGGGGCGGTGCCCCGTGTCGCCGTCTCCGTACGTTCCATTTGCTCCACCCGTTCGGTGATCCCGCACACATTGTCCCTTCCTGACCGACTCCCGGAACGGAACAGGAGTTCCCGGCGTCTGTCAGAAAGGGGGTTTTGGGCAGGGCCCTGTCAGCTCTCCCCAGTCCATGAAGCATCATGGACTCGTCAGATCGGAGCCTCGGGCTCCTACCTCCCGAGGAGAACAGAAAACCGATGACCAGGCGTCACGCCGAAGGTGCGGGGCCTTCCCCCGTATGGCACCGCGCCGTCATCAGCGGTCTCGTGGCGCTGATCCTGGGCCTGTCCGCCGCCCTCTACGCCGCGGTCACCTCCGGCGGCACCACTCCCCGCGACGCCCTCGCCGACAGCCGCCCCCACCGCGAGTCCGCGGCCGCACCCGCGTCCGCCGGCACCTGGGTCGGCTCCTGGTCGGCCTCCCCGGTGGGCGGCGAGCCGGGCACGGAGACGGCCGGCATGGCGGGCCGCTCGGTGCGCAACGTCGTGCACGCGGACGCCGGGGGTACGAGTGCCCGCATCACGCTGTCCAACCTCTACGGCCAGTCGCCGCTGACCATCACGCACGCCTCGATCGCGGTCGCGGCCGGCGAGAACACCGCGGCGGCCGCGGTGGAGACGATGCGCCGGCTCACCTTCGGCGGCCGGGCGGCCGTCGTCGTGCCGCCCGGCGGCCAGGTGCTGAGCGACGCCGTCCGCGTCGACGTCCCGCGCGGCGCCGACGTCCTGGTCACCACGTACTCCCCCACCCCGTCGGGTCCGGTCACCTACCACCCGCACGCGCGGCAGGTGTCGTACGTCGCACAGGGCGACCACACCGAGGACGCCACGGCCACCTCGTACACCGAACAGACCCCGTACTGGCGCTATCTGACGGCCCTGGACGTGCTGAGCAACGAGTCCCACGGCACGGTCGTCGTGCTCGGCGACTCGCTCACCGACGGGATCACCTCCACCGTGGGCGCCAACCACCGCTGGACCGACGTCCTTTCCGAGCGGCTGCGCACGGCGCTCATCAGCGGCCGGGACCTGCCCCGCTACAGCGTCGTCAACCAGGGCATCAGCGGCAACCAGGTGCTGGCCGACGGCCTGGGCCGGCCCGCCGAGAACCAGAGCGGCCTCGGCCGCTTCCGCCGCGACGCGCTGGCCCGGACGAACGTCAAGGTCGTCGTCATCGACCTCGGCGTCAACGACATCCTGCGCAACCCGCGACTGCCCGACCCGAACCGGATAGCCGAGGGACTGCGCACCCTCGTCCGCCAGGCCCACGCCCGCGGCCTCAAGGTCGTCGGCGCCACCCTGATGCCCTTCCAGGGCCACCCCGGCTGGACGCCCGCCCGGGAGGCGGTGCGCGAGCAGGTCAACGCCCAGATCCGGGCGGGGCGGGTGTACGACGCCGTGGTCGACTTCGACAAGGCGCTGCGGGACCCCTACAACCCGCGCAGGCTGCGGTCCGACTACGACTCGGGCGACCATCTCCACCCCAGCGACCGGGGGTACCGCACGATGGCGGAGGCCTTCGACCTGCGGGAGCTGAAGGGGGCGGGGCTGACGGAGCTGTGACCGCCCGGCGGCCCGCTCAGTGGTCCGCGCCCGGTGGTCCCGCTCAGTGGTCTCCGTACCGGTCGCGCCTGCGCCGTTCGCGCCGCTCCTCATGACGTTCGCGCCGCTCCTCGTGGCGCTCCCACCGCTCCTCGTGGCGCCGGCGCCGCATGTCGAGGTGGGCGTCGAGCATCTCGCGGTGGGCCTCGTGCACGTCGTCCCGGAAGGACCCCTGCAGCTCCTTCATGGTGGCCTTGCGGTCCAGCTTCTCCTGGCGCCGCTCCTCCTTGAGCCGCTGCCGCTCCGCCCGCGTGACCTTGCGCTCCACGCCGACGCCGCCCCAGAAGGCGAACCCGGAGACGATCACGCGCGGGGCGCCCGGCTCTCCCCGCACCCCGTCCTCGCGCTGGTCGAAGCCGCCCATGATCCCGATGCCGCGCACCACGACCTCGACCCCGGGCGGCACGATGATCTGCATCCCGCCCATGATCGCGACGCAGTTGATCTCGACCTCGTGGTCCGCGAAGTCCGCCTCCCGCAGGTCGATCTCCCCGCCGCCCCAGAAGGCGAAGCAGGAAAGCCGCTTCGGCATGGTCCAGCGCCCCTTGCGCTGGAAGCCGGACAGGATGGCGACGGCCCACGAGGACGAGCCCTCGCCGCCGACCACCCGGCCCGCCCAACTCCCGCTCCGCGGCACTTCCTTGCTCAGCGACACGACGGGAGGAGCCGTCACGCCCGCCCCCGGCAGATCCCGGGTGATCGGCGTCAGCTCCCCGTACGTCCGCGCCTTGTACGTCGCTTCCAGCCGCTCCTCGAACTCCTCCATGTCGAGCCGCCCTTCGGCCAGGGCGTCCCGCAGGACCTCGGCGACTCGTTCACGATCGGCGTCGGAGGCACGCAACTCCGGTGCATCGTCGGTCATACGGAGCAGCCTACGAGGTCGTCGCGCCGGAGACTATGCGGTGGCCCGGTCCGCGTACATCTGCGCGATCACCGCCTCGATGTCCGGCTCCCGCACCGACAGGTCCACCAGCGGATACTCGGCCGCGATCCGCGCCACCAGCGGTGCCGCCGAACCGGAGGCGGGGAAGGCCAGCCACTGCCGCGGCCCCTCCACCTTCACCACCCGGGCCTCGGGCACCTCGATCGGCGGCAGCTCGCGCTCCAGGTCCACCACCAGCGTCCGTTCGCTCTCGCCCACCTCGTGCAGGCCGGCGAGCGGGCCGTCGTACATCAGCCGCCCGTGGTCGATGACCATCACCCGTGAGCACAACTGCTCGATGTCCTGGAGGTCGTGCGTGGTCAGCAGGACCGTCGTGCCACGCTCGGCGTTCAGGTCCCGCAGGAAGCCGCGCACCTTGGCCTTGGAGATGACGTCGAGGCCGATCGTCGGCTCGTCCAGGTACAGCACCTCGGGGTCGTGCAGCAGCGCCGCCGCGATGTCACCGCGCATCCGCTGGCCGAGCGAGAGCTGCCGTACGGGCACGTCCAACAGGTCGGCGAGGTCGAGGAGTTCGACGCAGCGGTCGAGGTTCTCGCGGTAACGCCCGTCGGGGATCCGGTACATGCGGTGCACCAGCCGGTACGAGTCGATCAGCGGCAGGTCCCACCACAGCGTGGTGCGCTGCCCGAACACCACCCCGATGCGGTGCGCCAGCCGGGTGCGCTCGCGGGAGGGGTCGATCCCGGCGACCCGCAGCCGGCCCCCGCTCGGGGTCAGAATCCCGGTCAGCATCTTGATCGTCGTCGACTTCCCGGCGCCGTTGGGGCCGATGTAGCCGACCATCTCGCCGCGCGGCACCGTGAAGGAGATCGAGTCGACCGCCCGCACCTGCCGCCGCTCCCGCTTGAGGAACCCGGTCTTGCGCCGCACCTCGAAGACCTTCTCGACCCGGTCGAGTTCGATGAAGTCGCCGTCCATGAACCCCTCAGCTCCCCGTGCTCCGATACGAGCGAAGTCCCGTCCGCCACGCCGCCCCGGCCAGCGCGCAGCACCCCACGGCCACCAGCGGCGGCGCGAACGCCGTCCACACCGGCAGGTCCAGCGGGTAGGGCCGCCCCAGCACATAGGTCGCGGGCAGCCAGTTGACGAAGGCCAGCGGCAGCACGAAGGTCACCCCGCGCACCAGCTCCTTCGCGAACACCGTGGGCGGGTACTGCAGCAGCGTCGTGCCGCCGTACGTGAACGCGTTCTGCACCTCGGACGCGTCCTGCGCCACGAACTGGAAGGCCGCCCCGGCCACGAACACCGCGCTGAAGATCGCGGCGCCGCTGACCACCATCAGCGGCATCAGCAGCAGCTTCAGCGGGGTCCACGCGATGTCCAGGGACGTCAGCGCGTAGCCGAGCACCAGGGCGCCCTGCGTCACCCGGCCCAGGCGGCGCAGCGCGAACCGGTCGGCGGCCAGTTGGGCCAGCACCGGCGCCGGGCGGACCAGGAGGGTGTCGAGGGTGCCGTCGCGTACCCGGCGCCCCAGCCGTTCCATCGAGCCGATCGTCAGGTCGGCCAGCCCGAAGGCCGTGCCGGACAGCCCGTACAGGAAGGCGACCTCGGGCAGGGTGTAGCCGCCGAGCGCGTCCACGCGGGAGAACATCAGCAGGATCGCCACGAAGTCGAGGGCGGTCGCGGCGAAGTTGGCGACCGTCGTCATCACGAAGGAGGCCCGGTACGCCATCGTGGAGCGGATCCACATCATCGCGATCATCCGGTAGGCGCGCAGCCCCTCCGCGACCCGGCCCGGCTCAGCCACCCTGCACCACCACCCGTCGGGTCGCCACGGACTGCACCAGCCGCCCCAGCGCCAGCAGCGCGAGCGCCCATACGCCCTGGAAGGCGAAGACCCCCCACGGCTCGGCACGCCCCAACAGCACGTCCGCGGGGGCCTGGAGCAGCGAGGACCAGGGCAGGGCGCGTACGGTCTCGCCGATCGCGCCCGGGAACACGTTCAGCGGGAGCACCATCCCGGAGCAGAAGAACCCCGTGATCCACGCCGTCTGGGCCACCCCGGTGCCGTCCAGCAGCCAGAACGCGCTCAGCGCCACCAGGAAGCGGATCCCGAAACCGACCAGCATCGCCAGCAGGACGGCGACGAGGAAGGCGGCCCAGGTCCCCGCGTCCGAGGGCAGCGCCACCCGGAAGAAGACCGCGCCGAAGACGAACGGGAGCACGCCCCGGCCCATCAGCTGGAACAGGGCCCGGCCCAAATCGGCGAAGAGCCACCACAGTTGCAGATCGGCGGGCCGGTAGAGGTCGATCGCGATGTCACCCGTACGGATGCGTTCCATCAACTCGTCCTCGACGCCGCCGCCCCCGATCGCGAGCGTCGACAACAGCGCCTGCCCGAGCCAGACGTAGGTGACGGCCTGCGCCTGGTCGTAGCCGCCCAGGTGCGGTTTCTCGTCCCACAGGGCCAGATACGTGTAGACCAGGATCAGGCCGAAGACGGTATTGGTGAACACCCCTGCCGCCGTGGCCGCCCGATAGGTCGCGTACCGTCGGAACGCCCCCGAGGCGACGGCCGCGTACAACCGTCCCGCGCCCACGCCAGTCAACCTCCCGGACCCAACGACACCGAAGCGCAGGAGCCTAGCCCGCGCCCGACGGGGTCTGCCACGCATTTTCGGTACCGGACACGCCCCGGAATCCTGGAACGGAACGCTTGGTGCGAGAGTCTTCATCACGGGGCCCAGATGGCGTACGAGGCCGTACGGGAACGTACGAGGCGAAACAGGAGTCCGTGCACGACATGAGCGACGAGCCGCAGCCGCTGCCGCAGCAGAAGAACGAGGGCGGTGCGACGACAGAGCCGCCGGCGGCTGGAGAGCCCGCCGGACAGGGCGGCAAGGCGGCCGAGAACGCCAAGGCCGTCCCGAACGCGCGGAAAGCCGAGCCGAACGAGCCCGCCGAGCCTGCGAAACGCGCGGAGCGCGCGGAGCCGCCCGAGCCGGCGGAACCGTCGAAGCCCGCGTCGGCCGGCAACTCCGCGGAGCCCGCCAAGAAGCCGGAGGCGACGGGGCCCGCGTGGAGCGCCGACACCACCAGGCTCAACAGGGTCAAGGAGAGCGCGGGGGCCAACGCCGGGGCCACCGGGAACGCCGGGAACAGCGGGGCCACCGACACCACGAAGCTCGCGAAGGTCACGGAGAACACGCCGCCCGCCGCCGGAGCGGCCGACACCACCAAGCTCACCCGCATCAAGGACAACGCGCCCACCGCCAAGCCGACCCAGCCCGCCGGCGCGGCGGGCGCGGGGAACGCGGCGGCCGCGGGGAACACGCCGGGTGCCGGCAGCGCCGACACCACCAGGCTCACCCGGATCAAGGAGAACGCCCCGGCCCCGAGGCCCGGCCGGCCCGCCGGCCCGGCGCAGCCCCCGCGGAGAGCGCCGGGCGCGGCGGCAGCAGCCGCGAGTGCCGCAGTCGCGGCCAACGCCGCCGGCCCGGCAGCCCCGCCCGCCGCGGCCGCCCCCGCGAGCACCGCGCCCCCGACTCAGGGCAAGAAGGCGAAGCGTCCCAGGCGCACCGGCTGGCGGCGGCTCGTTCCGACCTGGCGCATGGTGCTCGGTACCTGCGTCATCGGGGTCCTGCTGATCATCGGGCTGTTCGTCCTCGGGTACTCGCTCGTGAAGATCCCGCCGGCCAACGCCATGGCCATGAAGCAGAGCAACGTGTACCTGTACGCGGACGGCTCCCAACTGGCCCGTGACGGCGAGATCAACCGGGAGAACGTCAGCCTCGCGCAGATCTCCAAGGCCGCCCAGCACGCCGTACTGGCCGCCGAGGACCGGGACTTCTACACCGAGTCGGCCATCGACCCCAAGGCGATGATCCGCGCGGCCTGGAACACCGCGACCGGCAAGGGCAAGCAGTCCGGTTCGACGATCACCCAGCAGTACGTGAAGAACTACTACCTGGCCCAGGAACAGACGGTCACCCGTAAGGCCAAGGAGTTCTTCATCTCGATCAAGCTGGACCGCAACAAGAGCAAGAACGAGATCCTCGAGGGCTACCTCAACACCAGCTACTTCGGCCGCAACGCCTACGGCATCCAGTCCGCCGCCCAGGCCTACTACGGCGTGGACGCCACCGACCTGGACCCGGCCCGCGCCGCCTACCTCGCCGCGCTGGTCAACGCGCCCAGCGAGTACGACGTGATCGCCCACCCGGAGAACAAGCCGGCGGCCGTGGCCCGCTGGAGGTACGTGCTGGACGGCATGGTCAAGAAGGGCTGGCTCAGCGAGTCCGAGCGGGCCGGCATGAAGTTCCCGATGCCGAAGGAACAGACCGTCTCCACGGGCCTGTCCGGGCAGCGCGGCTACATCGTCGAGGCGGTCAAGCACTACCTCATCACCAACAAGATCGTCGACGCGGACGCGCTGGAGGCGGGCGGCTACCGCATCACCACGACGCTGCACAAGGACAAGCAGAAGGCCTTCGTCGCGGCGGTCAACGACAAGCTGATGGACAAGCTGGACAAGAAGAACCGCAAGGTGGACAACTACGTCCGCGCGGGCGGTGCCTCCGTCGACCCGAAGACCGGCAAGGTCGTCGCGATGTACGGCGGCGTCGACTACGTGAAGCAGTACACCAACGGCGCCACCCGCGGCGACTACCAAGTCGGCTCCACCTTCAAGCCGTTCGTGTTCACCTCGGCCGTGGAGAACGGCTCCGTGACGCAGGACGGCCGGACCATCACGCCGAACACGTACTACGACGGCACCAACCGGCGGACCGTGCAGGGCTGGAGCGGCGGCGCGTACTCGCCGGAGAACGAGGACTCCCGGTCGTACGGCGAGATCACCGTGCGCAAGGCCACCGATCTGTCGGTCAACTCGGTGTACGCGCAGATGGCCGTGGACGTCGGCCCGTCGAAGGTCAAGCAGACCGCGGTCGACCTCGGCGTACCCGCCGACACCAAGGACCTGCAGCCCTACCCGTCCATCGCCCTGGGCACGGCCACCGCCAGCGTCCTGGACATGGCGGAGGCGTACGCCACGCTCGCCAACCACGGCAAGCACGGCACGTACACGATGATCGAGAAGATCACCAAGGACGGCACGTCGGAGGTGAAGCTGCCCGACCAGCCGGTCAAGCAGGCCGTCAGCCGTGAGGCCGCCGACACCACGACGTCGATCCTGCAGAGCGTGGTCGAGACCGGCACCGCGACCGCCGCCCAGGCCGCCGGCCGGCCCGCGGCCGGCAAGACCGGTACCGCGGAGGAGGACACGGCGGCCTGGTTCGCCGGTTACACGCCCGACCTCGCCACGGTCGTCGCCGTCATGGGCCAGGACCCGGTGACGGCCGCCCACCGGCCGCTGTACAACGCGCTGGGCCTGCAGCGCATCAACGGCGGCGGGGCGCCCACCGAGATCTGGGCGCAGTACACCGAGGCCGCGCTCAAGGGCGAGCCTGTGAGCGACTTCGACCTCCAGCTGGAGCCGGGCGCCGAGGAGACCCAGGAGCCCACCGGTGCGCCCTCGACGGAGCCGGGCACCGGCGACCAGGACAACGGCGGCACCACGGACGGCGGTCAGGACACCCAGGGGCAGACCCAGGGCCAGACGGACGGCCAGGACAACGGCGGCGGCACGACCGGGAGCACCACGGACGGTTCGACGACCACCGACGGCGGCACCACGACCGACGGCGGGACGACGACGGACGGGGGCGCGACGACCACCGGCGGCACCACGGACGGCTCGACGACCACCGACGGCGGCCCGACCACCACCGGCGGCGACCCGACCACCAACGGCGGCACCACGGACGGCACGACCGACGGCACCACGACCGCGGGGCCGGGCGGCCAGCCGCTCTTCGGCCGACGGGAGTGACCGCCCCCGGTCAGTGACCGGAGGTCGCCTTCAGCCCGACCACGGCGACCAACAGGAGAACGACGAAGAAGACGCGGGCGGCGGTCACCGGCTCCCCCAGCACCACCATGCCGAGCACCGCCGCCCCCGCGGCCCCGATGCCCACCCACACGCCGTAGGCGGTACCGATGGGCAGGGACCGGGCCGCGTACGACAGCAGCAGCATGCTGGCGACGATGCCGGCGCCGGTGAACAGGCTGGGGACGGGACGGGTGAAACCGTCGGTGTACTTCATGCCGATGGACCAGGCGACTTCGAGAAGACCGGCGACGACGAGCAGGACCCAGGCCATGGGGAGCACCTCCGTGGAACGTACTGACGGGTGGTGCGTCGTCTTGCGTACGTCCCGGTACGGCGCGTCTCGTCGGGCTGGCTACTGTCGAATTTAGCAAAGGAACGACAAAAAGGGCTGGTGACCCTGGTCACCAGCCCTTTTCCGCTGCTGTTTCAGAGGTACAGACCTGTCGAGTCCTCCGAGCCCTCGAACCGGTCCGCGGCCACCGCGTGCAGGTCCCGTTCGCGCATGAGCACGTAGGCCACGCCCCGCACCTCGACCTCGGCCCGGTCCTCCGGGTCGTACAGGACGCGGTCGCCCGGCTCCACCGACCGTACGTTCTGCCCGACCGCGACGACCTCGGCCCAGGCCAGCCGTCGTCCGACCGCCGCCGTGGCGGGGATCAGGATGCCGCCGCCCGACCGTCGCTCGCCCTCGCTGGTGTCCTGCCGGACGAGCACGCGGTCGTGCAGCATCCGGATGGGCAGCTTGTCGTGGTGGGTGCTGTGGTCATGTCTGTTGGCGCTCACGCCTTCGAACCTACCTGCCTTTGACGCGTCCGTACGCGACCGGGTCAGCCCTTGCGTCGCCGGGAGCCGAGGGCCAGCAGCCCCACGACGCCGACGGCGAGGAGCGCGACGGGCACGATCCGCTCGACGCGGGGCGCCCCCTCCTCGTTCACGAACTGGGCCTTCACATCGCTGACCACCCGGTTGACCTGCACATAGGCCCGACCGAGGGTGTGGTCGACGTTGGCGACGACCTTCGCCTTGGCATCGCCGACGATGGTCTTCGGATGCACCCGCACCCCGATCTCGTCCAGCGTCTCGGCCAGCACCTCGCGGCGGCGCTTGATGTCCGCCTCGATCTGCGCCGGGGTTCTGGTGTCCGACGTCTCCGCCACCGTTCGGCCTCCGAAGTCTTCGATGCTGTTCCGGACAGTCTGTCAGCTTCGGGCGCCGCCGCGCCCCAAGGGGCCCCACCGTTACGCTGGACCGATGAGCGAGCGACTCCAGCCCGGGGACGTGGCCCCCGCCTTCACCCTGCCCGACGCCGACGGCAACGAGGTGTCCTTGTCGGACCACAAGGGCCGCAAGGTCATCGTCTACTTCTACCCGGCGGCCCTGACGCCCGGCTGCACCAAGCAGGCCTGCGACTTCACCGACAACCTCGACGTGCTGGCCGGCGCGGGGTACGACGTGATCGGCATCTCCCCCGACAAGCCGGAGAAGCTGGCCAAGTTCCGCGAGAAGGAATCCCTGAAGGTCACGCTCGTGGCCGACCCCGACAAGAAGGTCCTGGAGGCGTACGGCGCCTTCGGCGAGAAGAAGCTGTACGGCAAGACGGTCGTCGGCGTCATCCGCTCCACGGTGGTCGTGGACGAGGAGGGCAAGGTCGAACGCGCCCTCTACAACGTCAAGGCCACCGGCCACGTGGCGAAGATCATCAAGGATCTGGGCGTCTGAGGCATCCGACGGCACGCTTCTGCTGCTCGGCGGCCCGCACCGGGGCGACCTGGTGCGGGCCGATTTGCATCTCGGGCGTGACTGTCCGATAAGCGGTTCGTTACTTCGTGCGAGGCCGGGAACATGCGGCCGGGAACGGAGGGGGCTCATGGGGGCCAGTGCGTACACCAAGGAGCGGCTGGAGGAGGCGGCTCGGGGGGCGCGGACGTTGTCGGAGGCGTTGGTGCGGTTGGGGGTGGATCCGGGAAGTTCGACGCGGCGATATGTGGCCGAGCGGATGAGGAAGCTGAGGGTGGATACGTCACACTTTGAGCGGGAGGGGGTGAAGTGGACGAGGGAGGTCCTTCAGGCCGCGGTTTCGGCCTCGACGAACATGTGCGAGGTGCTGCGCAATCTTGGGCTGGGCGTCGTTGGCGGACACCACACGCACATCAGCCGCCGGATCAAGGCGTACGGAATCGACACGTCGCACTTCCAGGTACCAACCCGCCGAGGCAGACCCTGGCGCCCGCGGACTCCGGAAGGTTTGCTCGTCGAGCAGCCCGCCGCACAGGCCCGGCGCATTCCGAGTGACCGTCTCAAGTGGGCTATGACGGTGTCGGGCGTTCCGGAACGATGTGCCGTATGCGGTGCGGAGGCGAGCTGGCGAGGCCATCCTCTTCCCCTGGAGGTCGATCACATCGACGGCGACTGGCGAGACAACCGCATCGAAAACCTGAGGTTCCTCTGCCCCAACTGCCACTCGACGACGGACAATTACCGCGGACGCGGCAAGGCCCGCATCAGGAACGGCTCGGTATGAGCGCGAGCGTGCAGTACACCGCCGAACGGTTGACCGAGGCCGCAGCACAGTGCTCCGACATCGGCGAGGTCATCGCGTTCTTTGGCACCCAGCCGTACGGCAATCTTCGCCGCCACCTGTTCCGGCGCTTCGACCATTTCGGGATCGATGTCTCTCACATGCCGCGGCAAAGGCGAACAGGCGGAACACCCGACAGGCCGACGGCCGACGAGCTCCGACGCGCAGTCGAGCAGGCGACATCCATCGCAGGCGCTCTCCGCGCACTCGGGAAGGAGCCTTACAGCAACCGACTGCGCACCCTGTTCCATCAGTGGGTGGCGGAGGACGGCCTCAGCACCGACCACTTCTTGGGGCAAGCACACCAGCGGGGAAAGACCCCTCCGGGCCTCGGCAGGTCTCCCGAGGACATCTTGATCGAGCACGCCGGCAAGCGCCGAACACGAACGGCGCTCCTGCATCGAGCACTCCTTGCCATCGGCGTGCCCGAGGAGTGCGCCGAGTGCGGCATAGGCCCTGAGTGGCTCGGCAAGCCCATGACGCTGGAGGTTGATCACATCAACGGAGACTGGGGCGACGACCGGCGCGAGAACCTTCGGCTGCTGTGCCCCAACTGCCACGCAGTGACCACTACATGGTGCCGAGGCGGTCGACGGCGGGTCCCATAGGGGACGTCTCACCACCGGCCAGCAGCTCGGCCCAGTACAGTAGGGCGCGGCACACGCGCCCGTACGCCAACGGCCGAGCGGCGATCTTTAGGTGGTCGTGTTTGTCGGTTCGAATCCGACCGGGCGCACAGAAGTGGTAGGCCCCCTACCTACGATTCGTAGGTAGGGGGCCTACCTACGCGGGATCAGCCCAGCAGTTCCTTGACCACCGGCACCAACGCCCGAAAAGCCTTCCCCCGATGGCTGATCGCGTTCTTTTCCTCCGCGGTCAGCTGGGCGCACGTCCGCGTCTCCCCCTCCGGCTGGAGGATCGGGTCGTAGCCGAAGCCGTTCGTGCCTACCGGGGCGTGCCGGAGAACGCCCCGCAGCCGGCCCTCGACCACCCGCTCCCGCCCATCCGGCAACGCAAGCGCCGCCGCGCACGCGAAGTGTGCACCCCGGTGTTCCTCCGCGATGTCGGCCAGCTGGGCCAGCAACAGCTGCAGGTTGGCCTTGTCGTCACCGTGGCGGCCGGCCCAGCGGGCCGAGAAGATTCCCGGCGCGCCGTTCAGAACATCGACGCACAGGCCCGAGTCGTCGGCGACGGCCGGCAGGCCCGTGGCCCGGGCCAGGGCGTGGGCCTTCAGGAGCGCGTTCTCGGCGAAGGTCACGCCGGTCTCCTTGACGTCGGGGACGTCGGGGAAGGCGTCCGCGCCGACGAGGTCGTGCGGCAGACCTGCGTCGGCGAGGATCGAGCGGAGCTCGGTGATCTTTCCGGCGTTGCGGGTGGCGAGGATCAGGCGGGTCATGGGGGTCAGTATCCCCCAGGGCCTGTCGGCCCCGGCCCGCACCGGGTCTACGAGGTGCAGACCTTGGTCAGTTCGCCGGCCGCGTCCGTCACCGGGCTGATGTCCGGGGTCTCGTCGCCGTTCTTGATCGCCGTACGGACGTTGTCGACCGCCTTGCCGAGGTCGTCGACGGCCTTGTTGACGTCGGCGTTGTCCGTCTTGTCGCCGATCTTGTCGAGGTTGCGCTCGATCGAGGCCAGGGACTCGTCGGTCTGGGTCGGGTCGTTGGCCGCGTTCTCCACCGCCTGCTGGAGGTCGGTGACGCTGTCGGCGATGTTGTCGGCGGTCTGGACGCAGTCCAGGGCCTTGTTGACGGCGTCGCAGCCGGTGGTGAGGCCGGCGGTGAGCGCGGCGGCCGCCGCGACGGCGGCGATGGCGGTGAGACGGGCTCGACGTGGGCGTCGGCTCGCGGCCATGGTGGTGGTCCCTCCCCCTGGATCGGCTGGCCGAGCGCACGGTGGTGTGCCGTGCGCCCGTACCCATAGGGACGCCGGGGAGGTTGGTGGGGTTGCCCTTTGCGGCCTCGGGTTTTGGTGGTCCCTTTACTTTTCGGTGGCCGCTTCCAGGGCCTGGCGCTGGATGGCGGCCAGGTCGGCGCAGCCGCCCACCGCGAGGTCGAGCAGCGCGTTGAGCTCGTCGCGGGCGAACGGCTCGGCCTCGGCGGTGCCCTGGACCTCGACGAAGCGGCCGTCGCCGGTGCAGACGACGTTCATGTCGGTCTCGGCCCTGACGTCCTCCTCGTAGCAGAGGTCGAGGAGGGGGACGCCGCCGACGATGCCGACCGAGACGGCGCTGACCGTGCCGGTCAGCGGCTGGCGGCCGGGCTTGATCAGCTTCCTGCCGCGGGCCCAGGTGATCGCGTCGGCCAGGGCCACGTAGGCGCCGGTGATGGCCGCGGTGCGGGTGCCGCCGTCGGCCTGGAGGACGTCGCAGTCCAGGACGATGGTGTTCTCGCCGAGCGCCTTGTAGTCGACGACGGCGCGCAGGGAGCGGCCGATGAGCCGGCTGATCTCGTGCGTACGGCCGCCGATCTTGCCCCTGACGGACTCGCGGTCGCCGCGGGTGTTGGTGGCGCGGGGCAGCATGGCGTACTCCGCGGTGACCCAGCCCTCGCCGCTGCCCTTGCGCCAGCGCGGGACGCCTTCGGTGACGGAGGCCGTGCAGAGGACCTTGGTGTCGCCGAAGGAGACGAGGACGGAGCCCTCGGCGTGCTTGCTCCAGCCACGTTCGATGGTGACGGGGCGGAGCTGTTCGGGAGTGCGGCCGTCGATTCGAGACATGGCGACGAGCCTAGCCGCACATACGGAAGGGACTCCTCCCGCGTCGGGAAGAGCCCCTTCCAGGTGAACCGTGAGGCTCACATCATGTCTTCGATCTCCGCGGCGATCGGGTCGGCGTCGGTGCCGATGACGACCTGGATCGCGGTGCCCATCTTCACGACGCCGTGGGCGCCGGCGGCCTTCAGGGCGGTCTCGTCGACCAGCGAGGGGTCGGAGACCTCGGTCCGCAGGCGGGTGATGCAGCCCTCGATCTCCTCGATGTTGTCGATGCCGCCGAGCCCGGCGACGATCTTCTCAGCCTTGGTGGCCATGTTCCTTCTCCCTGATCCGAACCGCTTTGTCGCAGTAACCCACAGTTGGCCCATCTTCGCGAGCGGCCGTGTCGTACGTCCCGAATGATGGCGTTCACGACAGCGGAACCGTCCGCCGACTGGTCTACACCACCCTGTGGACGGCCGCCAAACCCGCCTCTCAGCAGAGCGGTTCGGAGGACGCCGATGAGCGCCGAGAGCAGCGCCGAGAGCACGGTCAGCCCCGGGCGGGCCCGGTGGAACGCGCTGTTCCAGGGGCTGCAGAAGATGGGGCGCAGTCTGCAGTTGCCGATCGCGGTGCTGCCGGCCGCGGGCCTGCTCATCGCCCTGAGCCAGCCGGGCCTGCTCGGCGCGGACGGGCTCGGCTGGACGCCGGTCGCGAAGGTGATGAGCGGCGCGGGCGGCGCGCTGCTCGACGGGTCGCTCGGTCTTCCGCTGCTGTTCTGCGTGGGCGTGGCGATCGGCATGGCCAAGAAGGCGGACGGTTCGACGGCGCTCGCGGCGGTGGCGGGCTTTCTCGTCTACTACGGCGTGCTGCGCCAGTTCCCGCAGGATTGTGCCGCGGGGTCGAGGCCGGTGGCGACGGGCTGTCTGGTGAAGGACGGGACGGTGACCGCCTTCACGTACCAGAACCCCGGGGTCTTCGGCGGCATCGTGCTGGGTCTGATGGCGGCCTTCTTCTGGGTCCGCTTCCACCGCACCCGGCTCGTGGACTGGCTCGGCTTCTTCAACGGCCGCCGGCTCGTCCCGATCATCATGGCGTTCGCCGCCGTCGTCTTCGCGGTGCTGTGCCTGTGGGTCTGGCCGCCGATCGGCAGCGCGCTGGAGAGCTTCAGCGACTGGCTCAGCGGCCTCGGCGCGTGGGGCGCGGGCGTCTTCGGCGTCGCCAACCGCGGGCTGCTGGTGATCGGACTCCACCAGTTCCTCAACGTGCCCATCTGGTTCCAGTTCGGCAGCTACACCAAGCCCGACGGCACGGTGGTGCACGGCGACATCAACATGTTCCTGGCGGGCGATCCGGACGCGGGGCAGTTCACCTCGGGCTTCTTCCCGATCATGATGTTCGCGCTGCCGGCCGCCGCGCTGGCCATCACCCACTGCGCCAAGCCGCACCGCCGCAAGGAGGTGGGCGGCCTGATGCTCTCGGTGGCGCTGACCTCGTTCGTCACCGGCATCACCGAGCCCCTCGAATACTCCTTCCTGTTCGTCGCCCCCCTGCTCTACGCCGTGCACGCGCTGCTCACCGGGGTCTCGATGGCGGTGACGTGGGGGCTCGGCGTGCACGACGGCTTCAGCTTCTCGGCGGGCCTCATCGACTACGTCATCAACTGGCACCTGGCCACCAAGCCCTGGGCGATCATCCCGATCGGCCTGTGCTTCGCCGCCGTCTACTACGTGGCCTTCCGCTTCGCCATCACCACGTTCGACCTGTTGACCCCGGGCCGAGAACCGGAGGAAGAGGTCGAGGACACCACGAAGGCCTGAGGCCGTCCGCCGGTGCCGACGCGACGTAGCTGAACGGGGCATGGGGGCGGCCGTTGCTCGAGCGAAGTCGAGAGCTCGGCGGGAGCGTCCAGCTGCAAGGCGGATGAGGGCGAGTCGGCCGGCCGCGTCGACGCGACACAGGTGAACGGGAGCATGGGGGCGACCCCTGCCATGAGCGAAGTCGAGACCTCGGGGGAGCATCCAGCCGCAAGGCGGGATGAGGGCGGCGACGCGACGACCCCTGGCTCGTGGACCTCGGAACAGGGCGGGCCAGGCCTCGCATCCCCGGACGATCCGCGGACAGGCCCCTGGGCCGAGCGACGCGCGGCCGTCCGGCGAATCAGGGCGAGTCCGCCGGCAGCGGCACCGCCGCGGCACAGGTGAACGAGAGCATGGAGGCGACCCCTGCTTGAGCGGGCCGGGCCCCGTTTCTTCGGGTGACCGCGGACTGGCCCCTGGGCCAGGCGGCGCGCGCCCCGGTGACGGTCGGGTTCTGGGCCCGGGTCGGACGGTCCGGGGACCTTTGTCGTGACCTGCGGCAGGGCCGGGGTGTAGCCCAAATCGTTACGGGAATCGCGGGTTCCTTATGCCGCCTTCATCGTGCTACAACAGGTCTACACCACTCAGTGGTGTAGACCAGAGACGCCGCCGTCCCTTGCCTTCCCGGGCGGCGCCATGCCCACTCCCGGCCTTCGGCTCGGGGGTACCCCCAGGAGGAAGTTGTGACCACGGCCAGCGCCGCTCCCGCGGCCGAGAAGAAGAAGGGCTCCGGCGCGATGGCTGTTCTGCAGCGCATCGGCCGCAGCCTGATGCTGCCGGTGGCGGTCCTGCCCGCCGCCGCCCTTCTGGTGCGCCTCGGCAACACCGACATGCTGGGCCGCCCCTCGTTCCCGACCTTCTTCACGAAGATCGCGGGCTTCATGGCGGCCGGCGGCAACGCGATCCTCGACAACATGGCGCTGCTGTTCGCCGTGGGCATCGCGATCGGCTTCGCCAAGAAGTCGGACGGTTCGACCGCGCTCGCCGCGGTCGTCGGCTATCTGGTCTTCAAGAACGTCCTCGGCACGTTCACCGACAAGAACCTGCCGAAGGTGGCGACGGCCGTCGACGGCAAGGTCGTCATGGTGGACGCCCCGGTGGACGCCAAGGTCCTCGGCGGCGTGGTGATGGGCATCGTCGTCGCCCTGCTCTACCAGCGCTTCTACCGCACCAAGCTGCCGGACTGGGCGGGCTTCTTCGGCGGCCGCCGTCTCGTCCCGATCCTGTCGGCCCTCGCGGGCCTGGTCATCGGCATCGTCTTCGGCTACATCTGGCCGGTCCTGGGCACGGGTCTGCACAGCTTCGGTGAGAAGCTCGTCGGTTCGGGCGCCGTCGGCGCCGGCATCTTCGGTGTCGCCAACCGCGCGCTGATCCCGATCGGCATGCACCACCTGCTGAACTCGTTCCCCTGGTTCCAGGCGGGCGACTACCACGGCAAGAGCGGCGACATCGCCCGCTTCCTGGCCGGCGACCCGACCGCGGGCCAGTTCATGACCGGCTTCTTCCCGATCATGATGTTCGGTCTCCCGGCGGCCTGCCTGGCCATGGTCCACTGCGCCCGCCCGGAGCGCCGCAAGGTGGTCGGCGGCATGATGCTCTCGATCGCGCTGACCTCGTTCGTCACCGGCGTCACCGAGCCGATCGAGTTCACCTTCATGTTCATCGCCCCGGTCCTGTACGCGATCCACGCGGTCCTCACCGGCGTCTCGCTGGCGCTGACCTGGGCGCTCGGCATGAAGGACGGGTTCGGCTTCTCGGCCGGCGCGGTCGACTTCGGACTGAACCTCGGCATCGCGACCAACCCATGGGGCCTGGCCGTGGTCGGCCTGTGCTTCGCGGCGGTCTACTACGCGGTCTTCCGCTTCGCGATCATCAGGTTCAACCTGCCGACGCCGGGCCGCGAGTCCGACGAGGAACTGGCGGAACTGCAGAAGGCCGAGGCCAAGTAGCCCGGTCCGCGAACAGTGCGACGGCCCCGGAACTCCCGTTCCGGGGCCGTCGTGGCATGGGGGGTTCAGACCTCGTACGTCACACGCGGCGCGGCCAGGTCCACCGGGCCGTCGAAGACCTCGCGGGCGTCGGCGAGGTTGATCTCGGGGTCGGTCCAGGGCGGGATGTGGGTGAGGATCAGGCGGCCCGCGCCCGCCCGGGCCGCCGTCTCGCCCGCCTCGCGGCCGTTGAGGTGCAGGTCCGGGATGTTCTCCTTGCCGTGCGTGAACGCGGCCTCGCACAGGAACAGGTCGGTGTCCCGGGCCAGCGCGTCGAGCGCCCCGGTGACGCCGGTGTCGCCGGAGTACGTCAGCGACTTCCCGCCGTGCTCGATCCGGATGGCGTACGCCTCGACGGGGTGCCGGACCTTCTCGGTGTGCACCGTGAACGGGCCGATCTCGAACGTGGACGGCTTGACCGTGTGAAAGTCGAAGACCTCGCTCATGGACGACGCGGTGGGAGTGTCGGCGTAGGCGGTGGTCAGGCGGTGTTCCGTGCCCTCGGGTCCGTAGACGGGGATCGGGTCGGCCGGGCCGCCGTCGTGCCGGTAGTAGCGCGCCACGAAGTAGGCCAGCATGTCGATGCAGTGATCGGCGTGCAGATGGCTGAGGAAGATCGCGTCGAGGTCGTAGAGACCGCAGTGGCGCTGCAGCTCGCCGAGGGCGCCGTTGCCCATGTCGAGAAGCAGCCGGAAGCCGTCGGCCTCTACGAGGTAGCTCGAACAGGCCGATTCCGCGGACGGAAACGACCCCGAGCAGCCGACGACGGTGAGCTTCATGAAGCAGAAACCTCCGTGGACGGGACATCGGGAGATCCGGACGATGACGGATCCGGTCGGATACGGGGAGAGGTCAGACGAGAGGCTGACGGGAGTCGTGCGGTTTGTTGAGCGTAAGGCGCAAAAGGGCCGGTCGCTCCTCCGCCAGGGGCCGTTGTGGGCGAACTCACCTGTGCTGTCACCGGTTCGGCTGGACCCGGGGCGCAGCAGGCTTGTGAGAGGGCGCGCATTGGGGGGCGCGCGCCGGTAACGTCGTGCGTATGGACACGTCATGGTGGCTGGCGCTCGCGGCAGTGGTGCTGCTCGCGCTGGTCGCCACGCTCGTCGACGGGTGGGGGCGGGGACATCGGGGGCAGCGGCTCCGGACCCGGCCGCCGGGACGGCGGGAGGGTCCTCGGGAGCGGGCGGCACGGCCGCACCCCGGGGACATCTGGTGGGCGAACGTGCCGTACGAACAGGAGCCGGGTGGCAAGGACCGGCCCTGTCTGGTGCTGGCCGTGCGCGGCAACCGGGCGACGGTCGCGAAGATCACCAGCAAGTACCACGACGAGCGGGCCGGGGTGATCCCGCTGCCGCCGGGCTCGGTCGGCGACGCCCACGGCCGTCCGAGTTTCCTGGAGACCGATGAACTGCGGCAGGTCCCGGTCCGGGACTTCCGCCGCCGGGTGGGCGTGGTCGATCCGGTCCTGTGGGACCAGGTTCGACACCTCGCGGGCTGAACGGGTTCAACGTACCCGCACCGTGACCGTCCATTCCTCGATCCCCTGGCAGGACATCTGACCGGGGCTGCTGGGCTGCGCGCACAGCGGCCGCGACGAGGAGAGCTTCGCGGTGCCGCGGGCCACCGCGTCGTAGGCCGCGACGGCGTCGCCCGGGAGGATGACGATGCCCGCGTTGGCGGCCTTCAGCGCGTCGCCGGTGACCGTGACCGGCTTCCACGGGCGGTCCTGGGTGCCGTCCAGGGTGAGCCGGACCTGTCCGCCCGTCGTCAGGCAGAGGGTGCGGCCGTTGTCGGCGGCGGTGAGTTCGGTGTGGCTCACGCAGTCGGCGGCGTCGGTGCGGGTCGGCGCGGGTGACGTGCTGGAGGACGTACCGGGGGACGTGCCGGAAGAAGGGGACGTGGGGGTGGTCGTCCCGGTCGCACCAATCGTCGCGGAGGACGTGCTCGGTGACACCGTGCCGCTGCCCCCGCCCGTCCCCCCGTTCTGCGAGCCGCAGCCCGCGATCGCGACCGTGGCCGCTGCCGCGAGGACGAGCGTCGCTACGAACCTCGTACGGAACATGGGGGTGACCGCCTTTCCGCGTGGACCGGAACCTGGTGCAGATGTGACGTTCCACCTGTGCATCCGGATCCCGGAAGGACCCCGGCCGAGTCCGACGGCCGGGGTCCCCCACTCAGCGGAACGCGATCAGCCGGTCGTCACGGCGGTGTCGTCCACCACGAAGCTGGTCTGCAGCGAGGAGTCCTCCACGCCGCTGAACTTCAGGGTGACCGTCGAGCCCGCGTACGAGGACAGGTCGAAGGACTTCTGCGCGTAGCCGGTGGCGGCGTTGAGGTTCGAGTACGTCGCCAGGGTCTTCGAACCGGCGGTCACCGTCAGCTTGTCGTACTGGGTGCTGCCGGTGGTTTCGTCGGTGTCGACGTGCAGGTAGAAGGTGAAGGTGGCCTTGCACCCGGCCGGGACGGTCACCGACTGGGACAGCGTGTCGGTGTGCGAGGAGCCGTAGCCGTCCAGCCAGGCCTTGTAGGAACCGCCGTGCGCGGCCTCACCGCTGTCGCTGGTGATGACACCGCTCGACGCGGTCCAGGTCGTGTTGCCCGACTCGAAGCCCGGGTTGCCGAGCAGCTGCGCGGAGGTGCAGGTGCCGCCGGAGGAGCCGACGGTCCAGCCGAAGGACGTCGAGCCGGTGGCGCCGGTGGAGTCGGTCGCGGTGACGGTGACCTGGTAGGTCCCCGCGGTGGACGCCGTACCGGAGATCAGGCCCGTGGAGCCGTTGATGGACAGGCCGGTCGGCAGTCCGGACGCGCTGTAGGTGAGAGCCGCGCCCGCGCTGTCGCTCGCCGATATCTGCAGGCTGACCGAGCCGCCGGTGGTCGTGGACTGGCTGCCGGGGTTGGTGACGGTCACCGTGTTGCCGCTGCTGGTGCCGGAGACGAAGGCGGCGGTGCCGTTCGGGGTGCCCCACCCGGTCGGGCCGTCGTAGCCGGTGCCCGCGGTGCAGAAGTACGAGGTCGAGCAGCTGCCGTTGTTGCCGCTGGTGACGTCGTACAGGTTGGAGGTGTGGGAGTAGGGGTACTTCGCCGGGTAGTCGGCGGAGCCCGGGGTGCCCGCGAGGGCGTAGACGCCGGCGACGATCGGGGCGGAGGCGCTGGTGCCGCCGTAGACCGCCCAGCCGGAGCCGCCGTAGGTGTCGTAGACCGCCACGCCGGTGGCCGGGTCGGCGACCGCGGAGACGTCGGCCTCCATGCGCTTGGAACAGCCGCTGTCGGTCTGCCAGCTCGGCTTGGGGTCGTAGGCGGAGCATCCGGAGCCGGTGCCCTCGGTGGAGCTGGTCTTCCAGACCGACTCGCTCCAGCCGCGCGCGTTCGAGGCGGTGGTCAGCGCGGTGCCGCCGACGGCGGTCACGTACTGGGAGGTCGCCGGGTACTCGGCGCCGTAGGCGGAGTCACCGGAGGAGACGGTGATCGCGACGCCCGGGTGCTTGAAGTACTGGGTGTCCTCGCTGGTCTGGGAGGAGGACTCGGAGCCGCCCCAGCTGTTGGAGACGAACTTGGCGCCGAGCGCGACGGCCTCGTTCTCGGCGATGCCGAGGTCGGTGTCGTTCGCGGAGTCGGCCTCGACCAGGATGATGTTGCAGTTGGGGCAGACCGCGCTCACCATGTCGATGTCCAGCGCCTCTTCACCGGCCCAGCCGGTGTCGTTCGTGGGCAGCGAGGTGGTCGAGCCGGTCTGACTTACCTGCTTGAAGCAGCCGTTGGCCTTGGTGCAGGCGGACAGGCCGTACGTCGAGCGGTAAGTGGCCAGGTCCGACTCGGCGTTGGGGTTGTTGTAGGCGTCGACGATGGCGACGGTCAGGCCGGAACCGCCGGTCGAGGGCAGGTTGTAGGCACTGTGCAGGTTGGCCGGGCCGAGGCCGGAGGGCGCGGCGGCGAGGGCCGCGGCCAGCCTCTGCTTGATGTCGGTGCGGCGCTGGGCGTAGCAGGAGGCGTGGCCCGGCTTCGCGGTGGCGCACAGGTGCGTGGTCGGCACCTTCTGACCGGCCTTGCCTGTGGAGTGGAAGGCCTGCCGCTCCGGGGCGGTCAGGGCCTTGGCGTTCTGGGTGGCCCGAGTGGTGTGGGTGGGGGTCTGCGCCCCGGCCGTGGGCGCCGCGACGAGTCCGGCGACGGTGAGGGCGAGGGCGGGCGCGGCGACGGCCACGAGTCTTCGCAGACTCCGGCGACGCCCGCTCGGGCGTGAGTCACGCATGGGGTACTGCCTCCATCGGTGGGGTCGAACTGGATGGGCAGGCCCGTGACGCGCGTAGCGGCGGCGAACCGCGCAGCCATGAGCATGACACTCAAGGGAGTGCGCTGGGACCGTAGTCCCGGCCCGACGACCCGGGCAGTACCGGAGAAAGATCTTTGCCGCTCCATAGTCAGCGTTTAGCCCCCTCATGAGAGGGGGCTGGCGGCTGCTTGATGAGCCCTATGCCCAGAGCTGACCCTGGAGCGTCTCGATGGCCTCCTCCGTCGTGGCGGCCGTGTAGACGCCCGTGGAGAGGTACTTCCAGCCGCCGTCGGCCACGATGAAGACGATGTCGGCGCTCTCGCCGGCCTTCACCGCCTTCTTCCCGACGCCGATCGCGGCGTGCAGGGCGGCGCCCGTCGAGACGCCCGCGAAGATGCCCTCCTGCTGGAGGAGCTCCCGGGTGCGGGTGACCGCGTCGGCCGAGCCGACCGAGAAGCGGGTGGTGAGGACGGAGGCGTCGTACAGCTCCGGTACGAAGCCCTCGTCGAGGTTGCGCAGGCCGTAGACCAGGTCGTCGTAGCGCGGTTCGGCGGCGACGATCTTCACGTCAGGCTTGTGCTCGCGCAGATAGCGGCCGACGCCCATCAGGGTGCCGGTGGTGCCGAGGCCGGCCACGAAGTGGGTGATCGACGGCAGGTCCGCGAGGATCTCCGGGCCGGTCGTGGCGTAGTGCGCGCCGGCGTTGTCCGGGTTGCCGTACTGGTAGAGCATCACCCAGTCGGGGTGCTCGCCGGCCAGCTCCTTGGCTACGCGTACGGCCGTGTTGGAGCCGCCCGCGGCCGGGCTGGAGATGATCTCGGCGCCCCACATGCCGAGCAGGTCCCGGCGCTCCTGCGAGGTGTTCTCGGGCATCACGCAGACCATGCGGTAGCCCTTGAGCTTCGCCGCCATGGCCAGGGAGATGCCGGTGTTGCCGGAGGTCGGCTCCAGGATGGTGCAGCCCGGGGTGAGCCGGCCGTCCTTCTCCGCCTGCTCGATCATGTGCAGGGCGGGACGGTCCTTGACCGAGCCGGTCGGGTTGCGGTCCTCCAGCTTCGCCCAGATCCGGACGTCGGCGGACGGCGACAACCGCGGCAGGCGCACCAAGGGGGTGTTGCCCACCGCGGCCAGCGGGGAGTCGTAGCGCATCGGGGATCGCGGCCGATCAGGCCATGCCGCCGGCGACGGCCGGCAGGATCGTCACGTTGTCGCCGTCGGAGAGCTTGGTGTTGATGCCGTCGAGGAAGCGGACGTCCTCGTCGTTGAGGTAGACGTTGACGAAGCGGCGCAGCTGGTCGCCGTCCACGATGCGGGCCTGGACACCCGCGTGCCGGGTTTCGAGGTCGGCGAACAGCTCGGCGAGGGTCTCACCGTTGCCCTCCACCGCCTTCTGACCGTCGGTGTACTGGCGGAGGATGGTGGGAATGCGGACCTCGATGGCCATGGTGGCGGGCTCCTGTCGGGAAAGGTTCAGGATGGGGCGCCCCCTGCTCCGACGGAGCTGAGAGCTTGGGGAGGGCGTGCGGCGCCGCGCCGCGGCTCACGGCCGTGCGGCGGCAGGGGAACGTCAACAGATGGCGCTGTTCAGCCTGCACAGGTCGACGTGCAGCCGCGCCACGAGCAGCAATGCCCAAAAGGGCTCCGACGCCTTCTCGCTCACGTCGTTCAGAACCATGGGCTCATCGTATCGATTCCCGGTCCGGGTCCCGGAATGTGATCTCGCATCGTGGATGGGAACTGACCGCATCGCGGGATCAGTAGGCCTCCACGACCTTGACCTCTTCCTCCGTGACCTCGCCCTCGACGATCCGGAAGGACCGGAACTGGAACTCGCCCGCCCCGTCGGCGTCCGCCGTCGACACCAGGACGTAGTGGGCACCGGGCTCATTGGCGTAGGAGATGTCGGTGCGGGAGGGGTAGGCCTCGGTCGCCGTGTGGGAGTGGTAGATGATCACCGGCTCCTCGTCGCGGTCGTCCATCTCGCGGTAGAGCTTGAGGAGGTCCTGCGAGTCGAACTCGTAGAACGTGGGCGAGCGGGCCGCGTTCAGCATCGGGATGAAGCGCTCGGGCCGGCCGGCGCCCACCGGGCCCGCGACCACGCCGCACGCCTCGTCGGGGTGGTCCTCACGCGCGTGGGCGACGATCTTGTCGTGCAGGGCCTGGGTGATGGTCAGCATGCCGGCCAGCATAAGCAGAGGGCCGTCCCGTACCGAAGACTGGTACGGGACGGCCCGTATGCCGGACGCCCTGAGCGGCGGCCGCAAAGGGTGCCACGAGTACTCCCTGCGGCCGGGCGTCCTCCCGGTGAGGTCAGCCGACCTTTTCGAGCTCCGGCTCGCGGCGCTCGGCGACCTGCGGATTGCGGGCCTTGAGGACCGCCCAGCCGACGCCGAGGGCGGCGGCCCAGCCGGCCATCACGTAGAGGCAGATGCGGGAGTCGGCGTCGTACGCGATCAGGCCGGTGACGAAGAGCAGGAACACGATGGCGATCCAGCTGCACACCGCGCCGCCCGGCGCCGGGAAGGAGGAGGCGGGCAGCTTGCCCGCGGCGACCGCGCGGCGGTAGAGCACGTGGCTGATCAGGATCATCAGCCAGGTCCAGATGCCGGCCGCGGTGGCGACGGAGGTGACGTAGCCGAAGGCCTTCTCCGGGACGATGTAGTTGAGGACCACACCGATGGCCATGAAGGCGACGGAGACGGTGATGCCGAACGCCGGGGTCTTGGAGGCGGACAGCTTCCGGAAGATGCGGGGGGCCTCGCCGTTGTCGGCCAGGGTGCGCAGCATGCGGCCCGTGGAGTACATGCCGGAGTTGCAGGAGGACAGGGCCGCGGTCAGCACCACGAAGTTGACGATGCCCGCGCCGGCCGGGATGCCGATCATCGCGAACGCCTTCACGAAGGGGCTGACGCCGTCCGCGAACTCGGTCCACTTCACCACGCACAGGATGACGGTGAGGGCACCGACGTAGAAGAGCGCGATGCGCCAGGGCAGGGTGTTGATCGCCTTCGGCAGGGTCTTCTCGGGGTTCTCGGACTCGCCCGCCGTGACACCGACCAGCTCGACCGCGAGGTAGGCGAACATGACGCCCTGCAGGGTCATCAGGGAGGAGCCGACGCCCTTGGGGAAGAAGCCGTCGAACTGCCACAGGTTGGCGACCTGCGCGGTGTCACCGGCGGCGCTGAAGCCGAAGGTGAGGACGCCGAGGCCGATCACGATCATGCCGATCAGCGCGGTGACCTTGACCATCGAGAACCAGAACTCGATCTCGCCGAAGAGCTTCACGGAGATCAGGTTGGCCACGAACAGGACCACCAGGAACACCAGTGCGGTCACCCACCGCGGGACCGACGGGAACCAGTAGTTCACGTAGATCGCGGCGGCCGTCAGCTCGGCCATGCCGGTGACCACCCACATCAGCCAGTACGTCCAGCCGGTGAAGTAGCCGAAGAACGGGCCGAGGAACTCGCGCGAGTACTCCGCGAACGAACCCGAGACGGGGCGGTAGAGCAGCAGCTCGCCGAGCGCCCGCATGATGAAGAAGACGATCACGCCCGCCAGGGCGTACATCAGGATGAGGCTGGGACCGGCCTTGGCGATGTTCGCCCCGGCTCCCAGGAAGAGGCCGACGCCGATGGCGCCGCCGATCGCGATCATCTGTACCTGGCGGCTGCCAAGTCCGCGCTCGTACCCCTCTTCGGGGGTCTTCTCCGTGTCGACCTGAGCGGAGGTCATGTGTGCTGTGCGCCTTTCTCCATGCCGAACCGGGCCTTTCGTCGGCCTCGGATCGGGTTTCGATCCCCCCGGATTGATGGAGCGGGGCGTGCTTCGCGAGCCTGCCCGTGCCTGGCCGGCGGTCGCCGGCTCGGTGGCGCACCCGGCCGAACATGGGTGGTGTTCGCCGGGCGGTCGTGAAGATTTATCACGGCCGCAACAATGATCGGCGGGGCCGCCTGTGGCGCACGACACAGGAAGAACCGGACAAAAAACGCCCAGTGGGTGCATACCAGGCCGCAACGGTGACGGGATCGTTATCCGGATTTGAGCGTCCTCTGAGCGAACGCGAAACCGGGACGGATCACGACATCAGGGACGTCGTGATCCGTGCGAGAAATTCCGGGCCGGGATTACGGCATCGGGATTACGGCATGAGGGTCTCGACGAGACTCTCCTGGAGGCCGCCCAGCCACAGGTACGCCATCACCATCGGCTTGCGCGGGTCCTCGTCCGGCAGCCGGTAGAGCAGCTCGGTGTCGTCCTCGCCGACGATCTCCAGCCGGGAGCCGATCGCCAGGCGCAGGTCGTTGAGCGCGCCCAGCCACTGCCGGGACTCCTCGGGGGAGAGCTTGAGGACCGCGCTCCCCTCGCCCACCGGGGACAGCGCGTCCAGCGAGCGGATCACCATGAGGGCGTTCTCCCGCTTGCCGGCCCGCAGGTCGTTCTCGGTGTAGCGGCGGAACTCGGCCGAGTGGGCCTGCTGCTCCTCGGCCTCCCCCGGCGAGTCCGGGACCCGTTCCGGGTCGCAGTAGGCGTCCGGGAAGAGGCGGCGCAGCACCGGGTCGGCGGGCGGCTCGCTCGGACCCTCGGCGAACAGCTCGGCGAGCGGGTCCGCGGGGGCGTCCTCGGCGGGGCCGGGGCCGATGAGCTCCATGAGCTGCACGGCCAGCGACCGGATGATGGAGATCTCTACGTCGTCCAGGGCGACGGCCGCGCCGCCGCCGGGGAGCGGTTCGAAGGTTCCTGACATGGAGGCGATTCGCTACTTCCGGTCCTGCTGGAGGGTGGCCCACAGACCGTAGCCGTGCATGGCCTGCACGTCGCGTTCCATCTCCTCGCGACTGCCACTGGAGACGACCGCCCGGCCCTTGTGGTGGACATCGAGCATGAGCTTGTGGGCCTTGTCCTTGGTGTAGCCGAAGTACGTCTGGAAGACGTACGTCACATAGCTCATGAGGTTGACCGGGTCATTGTGGACGATCGTGACCCAGGGGACGTCCGGCTCGGGGACGGCGAAGACCTCCTCCGCCGACTCGGTGCGTTCGATCTCTACGGGAGCGGGTGACGTCACATGGCCCATGCTGCCACGCACGCGATAAATCGTCACACTGACGAAATGGGCGTAGCATGCATTGCCATGCTCCATACACCGGGGGGACAACCCCCGGACCCCCGGCCGGGCCGGGGACCCGGAAACTAATGGGCCAGGTGAGGTTTAGTGAGCGTGGCGGACCTTGGGCTGCCGGTGGATGTCCCTTCGACGGCGCTCTTCACGGACCAGTACGAGCTGACGATGCTGCGGGCCGCGCTGAAGGCGGGTACGGCCGAACGGCGCAGCGTGTTCGAGGTCTTCACCCGGCGGCTGCCGGAGGGGCGGCGGTACGGCGTCGTGGCGGGCACCGGACGGGTGCTGGACGCGGTGGCGAACTTCCGGTTCGACGCCCGCGTCCTCGACTTCCTGCGGGAGCGGAAGATCGTCGACGAGGCGACCCTGCAGTGGCTGGCCGACTATCGCTTCGGCGGTGACATCTGGGGCTACCCGGAGGGCGAGGTGTACTTCCCAGGCTCGCCGATCCTGCGGGTCGAGGGCTCGTTCGGGGAGTGCGTGCTGCTGGAGACGGTGATCCTCTCCGTCCTCAACCACGACTCGGCCATCGCGGCCGCCGCCTCGCGCATGTCCTCCGCCGCGGCCGGCCGCCCGCTGGTCGAGATGGGCGCCCGCCGCACCCACGAGCTGGCCGCCGTCGCCGCCTCGCGGGCCGCCTACATCGGCGGCTTCGCGAGCACCTCCGACCTGGCCGCCGGCTTCCGCTACGGCATCCCGACGGTGGGCACGTCCGCGCACGCCTTCACCCTGCTGCACAACCGCGAGCGGGACGCGTTCCAGGCCCAGATCGACTCGCTGGGCCGGGGCACCACGCTGCTCGTGGACACCTACGACGTCGCCGAGGCCGTCCGGACGGCCGTCGAGGTGGCCGGGCCGGAGCTGGGCGCGGTGCGCATCGACTCCGGCGACCTGCTGCTGGTCGCGCACCGCGTGCGGCAGCAGCTGAACGAGCTGGGCGCCGTCGACACGAAGATCATCGTGACCTCCGACCTCGACGAGTACGCCATCGCCTCGCTGGCCGCGGCGCCGGTGGACGCGTACGGCGTGGGTACGCAGCTGGTGACCGGCTCCGGGCACCCGACCTGCTCGATGGTCTACAAGCTGGTCGCGCGCGCCGAGTCCGCCGACCCGACGGCGCCGCTGGTGCCGGTGGCGAAGAGGTCCACCGGCGGCAAGACGTCCGTCGGCGGGCGCAAGTGGGCCGCGCGCCGGCTCGACGCGTACGGCGTGGCGGAGGCCGAGGTCATCGGCACCGGAGCGGTGCCCCCGGACCTGGCGGAGCACCAGCTCCTGGTCGAGCTGGTCAAGGGCGGCGAGATCGTCGCCCGCGAGCCGCTGGACGCGGCGCGCGACCGGCACGCCGCCGCCCGGGCCGATCTGCCCCTGTCCGCCACCCAGCTGTCGCGGGGTGAACCGGTCCTCGCGACGGAGTACGTCCAGGGGCGCTCGGGTAGCTAGAGCAGGTGCCCGCCGTAAGCGCCCCCGAAGGCCCCCTCCCCTACGCCCCCGTAACTCTCTAGGCTCGGAAGTTCACGGCCGGGCCCGCAGCCTTCACCACGAGATCCCATAGCCGAAGGACACCCACCATGCGCCGCGCCTTGATCGTCGTCGACGTGCAGAACGACTTCTGCGAGGGGGGCAGCCTCGCGGTGGCCGGCGGCGCCGACGTGGCCGCCGCCATCACCGAGCTGATCGGGCAGGCGCCCGCCGGATACCGGCACGTGGTGGCCACGCGCGACCACCACATCGCGCCCGGTGGCCACTTCGCCGACAACCCCGACTACGTCCGCACCTGGCCCGCACACTGCGTCGCCGGTACGGAGGGCGTCGGCTTCCACCCGAACTTCGCGCCCGCGGTCGCCTCCGGGTCGGTCGACGCGGTGTTCGACAAGGGGGCCTACGCGGCGGCCTACAGCGGGTTCGAGGGCCGGGACGAGAACGGGGTCCCGCTCGGCGACTGGCTGCGGGCACGGCAGGTCGACGAGGTGGACGTGGTCGGCATCGCCACGGACCACTGTGTGCGCGCCACCGCGCTGGACGCCGTGCGCGAGGGCTTCCGTACGCACGTCCTGCTGGACCTGACCGCCGGGGTGTCCGAGGAGACCACGGGGCGCGCCCTGGAGGAACTGCGGGCGGCGGGCGTCGAGCTCTCGGGCAAGCCGGTCGTCTGAGAGCCGAGCCGCCTACACCGGGGCCACGGGCGGCCTGATCAGACTCCGGATGGGGCGCCACAGCTCCGTGGTGGAGACACCGTTGTCGGGAGCCGTACGCCATATCAGGCCGTCCGGGTGGTGCAGGACCGCGGTGATCTCGTCCGGGGTGGGCGGGGCCGCGTTGCCCCGCAGGTAGACCGCGCGCATGCCGAGATTGCGCAGCCTGGTCAGGGCTCGCGCCCGGTTCTGGGCGTGCACGAGTACGCGCACGCTGCCGGAACCGTCGGCGGCGGGGCGGGGCAGATTCAGCGCCACCACCACCGTGCCGTTCGGCAGCTTGCAGAAACCTCCTGCGGCCATGCGGTCACACCCCCGTGTGCGTCAGTGTCAATAAGGGATCCACAGGACGCACCTAAACACGATCGGCGGCGACCCGCCAGGGGGTCACCGCCGATACGCTTCTGACCTGCAAAAACGTGGACTACTTCACCGCAGGACCGACCTGGAGGAAGATCGTGGAGCCGTTCTTGGCCTCCTTGACAATCTTGATCTTGGTGTCGGTGTCAGTGATCTTGACGCCACCGGTCGGGTTCGACTCGTCGTAGTAGGTGCTCGTGTGGTCGTTGAAGACCGACACACCCTTCGACGACTTGATCTTGGTCGCCTTGTCCGCCAGGTGCAGCGTCATGCCGTCCGTGCCGTACAGGCTGAACGGCGAGTCGTACGCCTGGATGCGGTTGCGCATCAGGGTGCCGTCGGCCCACTTCAGCGCCGTCGGGTGCGAGTCGACCGGGAGGACCAGGCCGACGCCCGGGTGGACGCTGGTGTTGTTGTCCGCCTGGGAGGTGTCCCACTTCCAGATCAGCAGACCGTTCTGGTACGGGTAGTGCTCCACCCAGTCCGGACGGGTCGTCGAGAAGCCGAAGTTGTACGGGCCGACCTTGAGGGTCTTGTCGTACGACACGTACTGGCGGTTCTCCGCGATGTAGTACTGCGCGTAGTCCTTGGTGAAGGACGCGCCGATGCGGGAGAAGCCGTTCGCGGTCCAAGCGGCGTCCGCGGACTCGGCGTTGTCGGAGAACACGGTCGCGCCGTCGGCGGTCAGCGTGATCTCGTCGGCCGCGAAGCCCTTCTGGGCCACGCCACCGTCGGTCGCGTAGCGGAAGCGGACGTCGATCTTCTTGCCCGCGTAGGCGTCCAGCGAGTACGACAGCTTCTTGTAGCCGTCGAGCGTGCCGGTCAGCGCCGGGGCGCCGCTGGCGTCGCGCGGGATGGCCTGGCCGTCCACCGTGCCGTCGATCGCGGTCCAGTTGGCACCGCCGTCGGTCGACACCTCGGTGTAGAGGTAGTCGTAGTTGGCCTCGATGTCGTACCAGCCGTCCAGGGACAGCGTGGCCGAGGACTTGCCGGTGAGGTCGACGGAACGGGTCAGCGTGTTCTTGAGGTTGTCACCGCTGCCGCTCCACCACTGCGTCGAACCCTGGGCCGGGTTCACGATGGTGGTGGTGACCGCCTTGTCCGGCAGGTTGACCACGAGGGCCTGCTTGTCCCAGGTGTTGTACTCGGCGACGCCCAGCTTGTGCGTGGACTGCTTGCCGGCCTTGGCCGTGTCGTAGTTCAGCCAGCCGAGCTGCAGCTTGTCCCAGGCGCTGAAGTCGCCCGGCAGGTCACCGATGGAGTCCTTGCCCCGGCCGAGCCAGGAGCCGGAGGACATCAGCGTCCAGAAGCCGGTGGAGTTGTCCCCGTTGCCGGTGGTGTCGTAGTGGTCCGGCAGACCGAGGTCGTGGCCGTACTCGTGGGCGAAGACGCCGAGTCCGCCGTTCTCCGGCTGGATGGTGTAGTCGCCGACCCAGATGCCGGTGTCGCCGATCTGCGCGCCGCCCAGCTTGTTGCCCGTGGGGCCGGTGGCGCCGGCGTCGGTGCCGAACGCGTACCAGCGGTGGGCCCAGATCGCGTCCTTGCCCTGGACGCCGCCGCCCGCGGACTCGTCCTCACCGGCGTGCACGATCTGGAAGTGGTCGATGTAGCCGTCGGGCTCGTTGAAGTTGCCGTCGCCGTCGAAGTCGTAGCGGTCCCACTGGTCGAACTTCGCCACGTCCGCCTTGATCTGGGCGTCGGTGCGGCCGGCCGCCTTCTGCTGGGCGACCCAGGAGTTCAGACCGTCGCTGACGACGTTCCACACGCTCGGGCAGTTGGTGGAGCCGCAGGCGTTGTTGCCGTAACGGGCCTCGTTGTACGGGACCTTGACCCAGTCGGCGACCTCGCCGTCGACCGAGTAGCGGCCCGAGGACTCCTTCTCGTAGAACTTCTTCATCGACTCGACGTTCTTGCCGGTGCCGAAGTAGAGGTCCTGGAAGTGCTTCTTGTTGTAGTCCTTCTGCCAGGCCGTCGAGTTGTCCTTGGCCCGGTCCGGCGCGGCTATCTTGTTGTGCAGCGGGCCTGCCGTACCGCCGTACTTCGGGTCGGTCTGGTCGCCGAACTCGACGAGGATCGTGAAGATCTTGTCGGTCTTCTCGCGGCCGAGTTCGACGAACTTGCTGTCGCCCTTCTTGCTCTTGAGCTGGACGACCTGCGAACCGTTGCGGTCCTTGACCTTGGCCTCACCGGATATGACCTGGTTCAGCGCCTCCTGGCGCTGGGCCTCCTGGGTCTTGCTGAGTGGACCGTCGAGGTTGTGCTCCTGCTGCTTCACCGGCGCCGGGTCGTGCCGGTGAACCGGGGCGGACTTGGCTGTCGTGCTCGCCTCCGCGACCGCGAAGGTCGAGAACGTGGCCGAGGCCGCCGCGAGCGCGACGCCGATCGCGGCCGCTCTGAACTGCCAGGTTCTACTGATCACTTGAGTTCCTCCCCCGCGCCGCGCGCACGGGAAGAGGGATCCTGGTCTTGGAGGGTCCGTGCGCGCACGATCAACGCGTTGTAATCAAGTGACGACATTTGACTAGAGGTTTACGAGAAAAGACAGACCTTGACTTGGCCACATCAAGTGCACTATGCGGAGACGGCGTTCGCTTTGCGAACACCACCTCGCGTACGACTCGACCGGCGCGCGAGCCTGTCCGCCTGGTGGACGCCATGACTCCGTGCGCCCCCGATGCACCGGTACCGTGGGTTAGGTCACGCTTACCGGCGGTTCCTCTCGGGCATGCACGCGATTAGAGTCGAATGGTGGAACGCCCGGAAGTCGGCGGAAAGCCAGGCCGGTTACCCGTCTCACCCCCAATATCTTCCGAGGACACGATTGCCATGCCTCGTCCGACTGCCGCACAGCTCGCCTACGGTTCGTGCACCGTGATCTTCTCGACGCTCGCCATGCTGCTGCTGTCTCAGACGAGTTCGGGTCTGGGGATCACGGTCATCGCCCTCGCCGCGCTCGCCCTGGGACTGCTGGTCGCCATGACGGTGCCCCTGCCCGGGCCACGCACGCTCGTTCCGGCGGACCAGGCCGCGGCGCCGGCCCCCGAGGAGCGGGTGCCGGCTCCCCGGGAGCCCGTGGCCGCCGCGGTCGAGCCGATACGGGAGCCGACCGCTCCCTGACGCACGCGAGACGGCGGGTCCGTGAGACTTACGGACCCGCCGCCTGCTGTCGCCCCTGTGTTCGGCTCGCACCGCTCGGCTCGCACCGCTCGGCTCACGTGGTGCTGACCACCACCGTCTTGGCCGCCTTGTCGTGCACGCCCTGCTTGTAGGGCCGGTCGAAGTAGCTCCAGCCGCCCGCGATCGCGGTCCAGATGCAGGCGCAGCAGAACGCGAACGGGATCCACAGCACGAGCGCGCGGACCAGCGAGGTCTGGGTGGAGGGCGTGGAGCCGTCGTCGAGGTTGGCCACGCGCATGCCCAGCCACTTCTTGCCGAGCGTCTGTCCGGTCCTGGCGATCAGGACGGTGTCGTAGGCGACGAAGAGCACGGCCGCGATGAGCGACTGCGCGAACGACTTGGTGACCTCGATCCGGTCGCCGGTCATGGTGTACTCGCGGACCCCGAAGGCCAGGGTGAGCAGCCAGACGACAATGCCCACCAGGATCATGTCGATGATCCGGGCGAGCGTGCGCTTGCCGCTGTCGGCGAGCGGGGGCATACCGGCGAGGGGGTCGGCGGGGTAACCGCCGCCTCCGTAGGGGCTGCCGGGGGGTGGGGGGCCGCCCGGAGGAGGCCCACCGGGGGGTGGAGGTCCTCCCGGAGGAGGCCCGCCTGGAGGTGGGGGCCCGCCCGGGGGCGGCGGCTGGCCGCCCGGACCGCCCCAGGGCGGGGGTTCGCCGCCCTGGCCGCCGGGCGGAGTACCGCCGCCGGGCGGGGTGTCGTACGGCGAGCCCGAACCCTGGCCCGACGGGGGCCGTTTGATGAACGGGTCGTCTTCCGGGGGCTGCTCTCCGGAGCCGGGGGGCGGTTCGGTACTCATGGCCCGAGTGGACCGCGAACCCTCGGGCTCCGCATCCCACGGGCATCCGTACGGGGGACGGAACTCAGCCGGCGACGAAGGTGTGCGCCGCCTTGTCGTGCCAGCACTGGTGCCAGGGGCGGTCGAACAGACACCAGAGGATGCCGACGACGCCGATGCCGAGCAGGCCGGGGACGGTGTACACGAACCAGCGGCGCAGGGACAGGCCGAAGGTCGGCGGCTCGTGGCCCTCGATGTCCCGCACCGCCACACCGCACAGCCTCTTGCCCAGGGTGCGGCCCCACTTGGCGGTGGGCAGCACCTCGTAGAGAAGGCCGGTGACGAGGAGGACGGCGAGGACGATGCCGAGGTACGCGCCCGTCGTGCCGTCGAGCAGCCAGACGGTGACGGTACGACCGGAGAGCTCGGCCGCGTCGATCTTCTCCTGGACGTGGTCGATCGTCCGGCCGGCGAACGGCAGGGCCGCCGCCGCGGTCACACCGCCGACGACCAGGGTGTCGATGAGCCGGGCGAGCAGCCGCTTGCCGAGGCCCGCGGGTCGCGCCGCCGCCTGCCGCCGTGCCATCGCCTGGAACGGGTCCTCCACCGGCGGCTTCCACGGGGCCACGGGCTGCTCGTCGCCCGCGCCCGCGAGCCGGTGCACCTGCTGGGCCCAGGACGACTGCCCGCCACCGGAACCGGAGGTCACGGGCGTGGCCGAACCTGCCTGCGCGGGAGCCCCGGAACCGGCCTGCATCGGGGCACCGGCCCCTGACTGCGGGGGAGGCACCGCCGCCGACTGCTGGGGCACGGACGGCGCGGCGGGCGACATGGGCGACGCCGCACCGGAGGGCTGCCCGGCCTGCGGGACTCCCCCCGCCACCTGCCCCGGCATCCCGGACTGCGCCTGCCCCGGCGCCGCCTGGGCCTCGGACTGCGCCTGGGCCGCCGCGGCGCGGGCCGCCGCCTTCCCCGCTCCGAAGCCGGGCCGACCGGCATTGCCCGCGCCGCCGCCGCCCGAGCCCGCCCCGCCAACACCCGCGGTACCGGCCGCGGTTCCCGGCGTACCCACCCCGACGGGTCCCTGCACCGGCCCGCCGGCCGCTCCCGCCGCCCCCTGGCCGGGGACGCCCGCGGCACCGGAGCCGGCGCCCGGGACGGGGCGGCGGAACACGAACGTGCCGTCGGAGGGGACGTCGGTCGGGTCGGCCGGCGGGATCGTCGCCGTGCCGTCCGTGCGATGGGCGTGGCCGTCCGGGTGGGACGGGAGGTCCGCGGGGATCCTCGGGTCGGCGCCCCAGGAGACCCGGCGGTCCTGCTCGCCGCCGAACCCGGCCTGCCGGGACCGGTCGGCCGCCCAGGCCGAGGCCGGTTGCTGTCCCGGAGACGCGGGCTGCGGGTCCTCGTCGAAGAAGTGCGGGCCCGTCTCCTCCACGACGGGAGCCGCCGGCAGCCTGCCGGGCGGCGGGGCGAGCGGTTCGCCGTCCGTCGGCGCCGGCCGGCTCGTGCCCGGCACCCAGGCCGCGCCGTTCCAGTACCGGACATATCCAGGAATGGACGGGTCCGGGTAATACCCTTCGCGGGGCCTGTCGTCGCCGGGGGCCGGGGTTGGGGCGCTCATGTCCGTCGTCCCGTATCTGCTCGGGGGTCGTCTGGGAGCCTCCACATCTATCAGACCCGCACCTCCCCCAGCGCCAGTCCCGCCGTACCCACTCCTTTCCGGGCAACGCCGTACACCTGCTTCACAGGTCCGACAGGTTCGGAAACCGGCTCGGAAAAAAGTTCTCCGATTCCGCGTAATGCCCGCGCCCCCGCCCCCTCTCACCCGTACGGGCCCGCCGACGGGACCCGTACACCCGCCCGAGAGAGGAAACCCACGCCATGGACTACACAGTGGTGGAGCGCGAGCTCGAACTGCGGCTCGTCCTGTCGCCGGAGCGCAGCGTCCCGGTCCCGGCCCGGCTGAGCTACCGCACCGACGACCCGTACGCCGTCCACGTCACCTTCCACATCAACTCCGAGCACCCCGTGCACTGGACGTTCGCCCGCGAGCTCCTCGTGGAGGGGGTGTTCCGGCCGTGCGGGCAGGGGGACGTACGGGTGTGGCCGACGAAGGTGGACGGCCGCAGCGTCGTCCTGATGGCGCTCAGCTCGCCCGACGGCGAAGCCCTCCTGGAGGCGCCCACCGCCCAGGTGTCCGCCTGGCTGGAGCGGACGCTGCGGGCGGTGCCCCCGGGGACGGAGGGCGAGCAGCTGGGGATGGACCACGTGCTCGACCAACTGCTCGCCCGGTGAGACGACGGCAACCAGAGTCGGAGTCAAAGCCAGAGCCAGAGCCAGAGCCAGAGCCGGAGCCGGGGCTGGAGCCGGAGTCAGAACAGCTTGCCCGGGTTCAGGATGCCGAGCGGGTCGAAGACCTGTTTCACCGCCCGCTGCATCTCCACCCCCACCGGGCCGATCTCCCGCGCCAGCCACTCCTTCTTCAGGACGCCGACGCCGTGTTCGCCGGTGATGGTGCCGCCGAGTTCCAGGCCGAGGGCCATGATCTCGTCGAAGGACTCGCGGGCCCGCCGCGACTCCTCGGCGTCCTGGGCGTCGAAGCAGACGGTGGGGTGCGTGTTGCCGTCGCCCGCGTGCGCGCAGACGCCGATGGTGAGCCGGTACTTCTCGGCGATCCGCTCGACGCCTTCGAGCATCTCGCCGAGCCGGGACCGGGGCACGCACACGTCGTCGATCATCGTCGTGCCCTTGACCGCCTCCAGGGCGGTCAGGGACAGCCGCCGCGCCTGCAGCAGCAGCTCGGACTCGGCGGCATCGTCGGCCGGTACCACCTGGGTGGCGCCGGCGGCCTCGCACAGCGCGCCCACGGCGGCGAGGTCCGGGGCCGGATCGGGCGTGTCGAAGGCGGCCAGCAGCAGCGCCTCGGTGGACTCCGGGAGGCCCATGTGGGCGAAGTCGTTGACCGCCTTGACCGTCGTACGGTCCATGAGTTCCAGGAGCGACGGCACATGGCCGCCGGACATGATCCGGCACACGGCGTCGCAGGCGGCGGCCGCGGAGGGGAACTCGGCGGCGAGCACCAGCTGTTGCGGCGGTTTCGGCTTCAGCGCCAGGACGGCCCGCACGACGATGCCGAGCGAGCCCTCGGAACCGACGAACAGGCGGGTCAGGTCGTAGCCCGCGACGCCCTTCGCCGTACGGCGCCCGGTGGACATCAGCCGGCCGTCGGCCAGGACGACGTCCAGGCCGAGCACGTACTCGGCCGTCACCCCGTACTTCACGCAGCACAGCCCGCCCGAAGCCGTCCCGATGTTGCCGCCGATCGTGCACATCTCCCAGCTGGAGGGGTCCGGCGGGTAGCACAGGCCGTGCTCCTCGACGGCGCGGGAGAGGGTGGCGTTGACGACGCCGGGCTCGACCACCGCGATCCGGTCGACCGGGCTGATCTCCAGGATGCGGTCCATCTTGGTGAGGGACAGCGCGATGCAGCCCTCGGCGGTGTTGGCCCCGCCGGACAGACCGGTGCGGGCTCCTTGCGGGACGACCGGGACGCGTAGCTCGGTCGCCGTGCGCATGACGTGCTGGACCTCTTCGACCGTGCGCGGCAGGACGACCACGGCCGGGGCGCCGGCCGGGCAGAAGCTCGCCATGTCGTTGGCGTACGAGACCGTGACGTCGGGGTCGGTGACGACCGCCTCGGCGGGCAGGCCGGCCCGCAGCCGAGCGACGAGGTCGCCGGTCACCGCAGTGTCTTCATCGCGACGCGCTTCGATACGGCTCATGATCACAGCGTCGCACCCGGGGCCATCGGTGTGAACCCCGTCGGCCCCCGCCTTCGGCTGACGGGATGAGCTCGCCGCCTTGGCGCACAGTGAGCGCCATGGAGAACCGACAGTCCCAGCCGGGTACGTCCCTGGTGACGGAGCGGGCGCGGCCGCGGCGCTCCCGTCTGCTGCGGCGCGTGGTGCTCGCCTCGGCCGCCGTCGCCGGCGCCGCTGCCCTGGTCGGCGGGGTGCTGATGCTGCTGCCCGAAAAGCCGCCCGCGCGCAGGCCGCCCGCGCCGGCGCCCGCCCCCGGACCGCCGCGGGCGCTGACGGCGGTGACCGCCGGGGTGCCGGCCGCACTGTCCGCCCTCGCGGCCACGATCGGGGACCGCGAGGCCCGTCTGCGGACGCATCCGCGGGACGCGATGGCCTGGGCCGTGCTGGGGACGGCCTATGTGGAGCAGGGACGGCTGACCGCCGACGTCACGAACTATCCGAAGGCCGAGCGGGCGCTGCGGAGCTCGCTGCGGGTGAAGGGCGAGAAGAACGCCGAGGCCCTGGACGGGCTGGCGGCGCTGGAGAACGCCCGGCGGGACTTCGCGGCGGCCAAGGACTGGGGCGAGCAGGCGCTGAAGGCGGCGCCGAAGCGGTGGACGTCGTATCCGCCGCTGATCGAGGCGTACAACGGGCTCGGCGACTACGAGGCGACCCGCAAGACGCTGGACAAGCTGATGGCGCTGAAGCCGGGAGGCGCCGCGCGGCCGGCCGTGATGGCGCAGGCCGCCGCCGTCTACCGGGACCGCGGCTGGCGCGAGGACGCGGCGGCCCAGCTGTCGGACGCGGCGGCGATCGCGCGCACGCCCGCCGAGCAGGCGGGCTATCTGGAGCGGTCCGGGCAGCTGGCCTGGGAGCGCGGGGACCGGGAGGACGCGCTGCGGCACTTCGAGGCCGCCGTACGGCTCGACCCGGAGCAGTCGGCCGCGCGGGCCGGGCAGGGGCGGGCGCTGGCGGCGCTGGGCCGGAGCGGGGACGCGCTGAAGGCCTACCAGGCGGCTCTGGCCAAGCGGCCGAGTCCGCAGTACACGCTGGAACTGGGCGAGTTGTACGAGTCGCTGGGCATGGGCCAGGAGGCGCGCGCCCAGTACGAGCTCGTGCGGGTGCGGGCCGCGCGGGACACGGCGGCCGGTGTCGACGACGAACTGCTGCTCGGCCAGTTGGAGGCGGACCACGGGGATCCGGCGGACGCGGTGGAGCGGCTGCGCGACGAGTACGAGTGGCAGCCCGGTATCGAGGTGGCCGACGCGCTGGGGTGGGCGCTGCACCGGGCGGGGGACGACACTCAGGCGCTGAAGTTCGCGGCGATCGCGACGGACAAGGCGCACGGGGGCGGGGTGCTCAGCGCGCTGTACGCGTATCACCGCGGGGTGATCGAGCGGGAGCTGGATCTGGACGGGTCCGCGCGACGGCATCTTCAGCAGGCGCTGCGGATCAATCCGTACTTCTCGCCGTCGCGGGCGGCCTCGGCCCGGGAGCTGTTGCGGGAGCTCGGAGAGCCGGGTGAGGACGGGATGCCGCCGGATGTCATGTGACCGTCGACCGGCGATCGTGACCGGTGGGCGCGGGGTGGTCCCCCGTCCTGCGGGTGCCCCTCCGTGGCACCCGCAGGACTGCTACGAGCTCACAGGTTGCCGCGTCGCTCCTGCTCGCGCTCGATCGCCTCGAACAGGGCCTTGAAGTTGCCCTTGCCGAAGCCCATGGAGCCGTGCCGCTCGATGATCTCGAAGAAGACGGTCGGACGGTCCTGGACCGGCTTGGTGAAGATCTGGAGCAGGTAGCCGTCCTCGTCGCGGTCGGCGAGGATCTTCAGCTCGCGCAGCGTCTCGATCGGCACCCGGGTGTCGCCGACCCACTCGCCGAGGGTGTCGTAGTAGGAGTCCGGGGTGTCGAGGAACTGGACGCCGGCCGCGCGCATGGTGCGGACCGTGCGGACGATGTCGTTCGTGTTCAGCGCGATGTGCTGGACGCCGGCGCCGCCGTAGAACTCCAGGTACTCGTCGATCTGGGACTTCTTCTTGGCGATGGCGGGCTCGTTGATCGGGAACTTGACCTTGAGCGTGCCGTCGGCGACGACCTTCGACATCAGCGCGCTGTACTCGGTCGCGATGTCGTCGCCCACGAACTCCTTCATGTTCGTGAAGCCCATGACCTTGTTGTAGAAGCCGACCCACTCGTTCATCCGGCCGAGCTCGACGTTGCCCACGCAGTGGTCGATGGCCTGGAAGGTGCGCTGGGCGGGCGGCTCGACCATCGGCTTCGCGGCGACGAAGCCGGGGAGGTAGGGGCCGTCGTAGCCGGAGCGGTCGACGAGGGTGTGGCGGGTCTCGCCGTAGGTGGCGATGGCGGCGAGGACGACGGTGCCGTGCTCGTCCTTCACCTCGTACGGCTCGGTCACCGAGCGGGCGCCGTGCTCGATCGCGTAGGCGTACGCGGCGCGCGCGTCCGGCACCTCGATCGCCAGGTCGATGACGCCGTCGCCGTGCTCGGCCACGTGCCGGGCGAGGAACTCGCCCCAGGCGGTGGTGGCCTTGATCACCGAGGTGAACACGAAGCGGGCGGAGCCGTTCTCCAGGACGTAGCTCGCGGTCTCGCGGGTGCCGTTCTCCGGTCCACAGTAGGCGACCAGCTTCATGCCGAAGGCGGTGGAGTAGTAGTGCGCCGCCTGCTTGGCGTTGCCCACGGCGAAGACGACCGCGTCCATTCCCTTGACCGGGAAGGGGTCGGCCTGCCGGGCGGTCGTGGCGGGAGAGAGGTCTGTGGTCTGCTGCGTCATAGCCGAAGGGTGGCCCCGCTCTGCAAGGTGCGCAATAGTTTGCGTCTTCGCTGGGCAATGTGTTCAGCGGTACGGCCGAAGCGGCGGCCTATCTGTACAGGATGACCATCCGGGAGGCGTCGTGGCGATCGATCATCTGGACGGATGCATCATCGTGCTGCTGGCCCAGGAGCCGCGCATCGGGGTCCTGGAGATGTCGCGGCGGCTGGGGGTGGCCCGGGGGACCGTGCAGGCGCGGCTCGACCGGCTTCAGTCGAACGGAGTCATCCGCGGCTTCGGGCCGCAGGTGGACCCGGCGGCCCTCGGCTACCCGGTCACGGCCTTCGCCACGCTGCAGATCCGGCAGGGGCAAGGTCCCGACGTCCGGGCGCATTTGGCGACCGTGCCGGAGGTGCTGGAGCTGCACACCACCACCGGCACCGGGGACATGCTGTGCCGTCTGGTGGCCCGCTCCAACGCCGATCTCCAACGTGTGATCGACCGGGTTGTCGGTTTTGATGGCATCGTCCGGGCCTCCACGGCGATCGTCATGGAGAACCCCGTTCCGCTGCGGATCATCCCGCTGGTGGAACAGGCGGCGGAGGACCGGGAGAGGACCTGACCGACCCGGCCGACCTGGGGTGAGGGCGCGTGAGCTTCTGGGAGTACCTGGTCGACCGGCACCAGCAGTTGTTCACGGACGCCTTCCAGCACGCGAGCGTCGTCTTCCAGTGCATGGTCGTGGCGACCGTGCTGGGCGTGCTGATCGGTGTGCTCACCTACGGCCACGAGTGGGCGGGCACCCTCGCGACCACGACCACCTCGACCTTCCTGACCATTCCCTCGCTCGCCCTGATCGGCCTGCTCATCCCGCTCGTGGGTCTCGGCGTGCCGCCGACGGTGATCGCGCTGACGCTGTACGGGCTGCTGCCGGTCGTGCGGAACGCGATCGTCGGGCTGCGCGGCGTCGATCCGGCGCTGGTGGACGCGGCGCGCGGCATCGGGATGTCCCGGCCGATGCGGCTGGCACGCGTCGAACTGCCGCTGGCCTGGCCGCCCATCCTGACCGGCATCCGGGTCTCCACGCAGATGCTGATGGGCATCGCCGCGGTCGCCGCGTACGCGTCCGGGCCCGGTCTGGGCAACGAGATCTTCCGCGGGATCGCCTCGCTGGGCAGCGCGAACGCGCTCAACCAGGTGCTCTCGGGAACGCTCGGGATCATCGTCCTGGCGCTGCTGTTCGACGCCGTGTGCGTGCTGATCGGGCGGCTGACGATCTCCGGGGGAATCCGTGCCTGAGCCCCGCGGCGCCGGCGGCGCGGGCAAGGGCACCGGCAGCGGCAGCGGCAGCGGTTCGCACGGCGCCACGATCGAGCTGGACGACCTGACCAAGCGGTACCCGGGCAGCACGAGCCCCTCCGTCGACGGCGTCAGCATGGCGATCCGGGCGGGCGAGACGGTCGTGCTCGTCGGGCCCTCGGGGTGCGGGAAGTCCACGACGCTCAAGATGATCAACCGGCTGATCGAGCCGACCGGCGGCCGCATCCGGATCGGCGGCGAGGACGTCACCGGCATCGACCCGGTGCGGCTGCGCCGCAGGATCGGCTACGCGATCCAGTCGTCCGGGCTGTTCCCGCACAAGACGGTCGCGCAGAACATCGCGCTCGTACCGCGGACGGCCGGCTGGCCGAAGGGGCGGATCGCGCGCCGGGTGGAGGAGATGCTCCACCTCGTGGGGCTCGACCCCGGCGAGTTCCACGACCGCTATCCGCGCCAGCTCTCCGGCGGACAGCAGCAGCGGGTGGGCGTGGCCCGGGCGCTGGCGGCCGATCCGCCGGTGCTGCTGATGGACGAGCCGTTCGGCGCGGTCGACCCGGTCACCCGTGACCGTCTGCAGGACGAACTGCTCCGGCTCCAGGGCGAGCTGCACAAGACGATCGTGTTCGTCACGCACGACTTCGACGAGGCGATCAAGCTGGGCGACCGCATCGCCGTGCTGCGCGAACGCTCGCACATCGCCCAGTTCGACACCCCGGAGGCGATCCTCACCCAGCCCGCCGACGACTTCGTGTCCGGGTTCGTCGGCGCCGGGGCCGCGCTGAAGCGGCTCAACCTCACCCGTGTACGGGACGTGAGGCTCGGCGACTGTCCGACGGTGAGCGTGGACACCCCGCTGCAGGAGATCTTCGACAAGCTGCGGACCAGTGGCCCGCGCGAGATCCTGCTGCTCGACCAACAGCGCCGCCCGTACAAGTGGCTGCGGCGCGGCGACCTGCTGCGGGCCGGGGGTTCGCCGGCCCGCGCGGGCGCGCTGGTGCGGGACACCGTGCCCGGGGACGCGACGCTGCGGGACGCGCTGGAGGCCGTGCTGACGGACAGCTCGGGGCGGGCGGCGGTGACCGGGCCGGGCGGGGAGTACGCGGGCGTGGTCGACATGGCGACGCTGACGAACGCGGTGCACCGGCTGCTGGAGGCCGACCGGCTGGAGGCGCTGGAACACCGGCACACGCCGGCCCGGGCACCGGCCCGGCAGACCCACGCGGCGCAGGAGGGCGACGGCGGGGTGAGCACGGGGTGACCGCTCCCGACCTGGAGGAGATCGCCGAGTTGACGCAGCGCCCTGAGGCGGGGCCGGCGACCGGCGCCCCGCCCGCGCCCGGCCCGGCGCGCCCGCACGTCACCTGGCAGAAGCTGACCTTCCTGCCGACCGCCCTGGTGGCCCTCATGCTGGCGACCTGGCTGTGGTTCGAACGGGCCGACCTGGACGCGATCTCCCGGAACGCGCTGGCCGGCGGGCAGGTGTCCAAGGCGCTGTGGCAGCACATCGAACTCACCGTGATCTCGACCTTCTTCGTGCTGGTCATCGCGATCCCGCTGGGCATCCTGCTGACCCGCCGAAGGTTCCGCCGGGCCGCCCCGCTCGTCCGGGCGCTGGCCAACATGGGCCAGGCGACCCCGGCGATCGGTCTGCTGGCCCTGCTGGTGATCTGGCTCGGCACCGGCATGACGCCGTCCCTGATCGGCATCACCGCCTACGCCGTGCTGCCGGTCCTGTCGAACACGATCGCCGGGCTGAAGGGGAACGACCCGACCCTCCTGGAGGCAGCCCGCGGCATCGGCCTGTCACCGCTGGGCGTGCTCCGGCAGGTCGAACTCCCCCTCGCCGTCCCGCTGATCCTGGCGGGCGTGCGTACGGCGCTGGTCCTGAACGTCGGCACCGCGACCCTGGCGGCCTTCGGCGGGGGCGGCGGCCTCGGCGTGCTGATCACCGCGGGCATCACCGCCCAGCGGATGCCGGTGCTGGTGCTGGGCTCCGTCCTCACCGTGACCCTGGCCCTGCTGGTCGACTGGCTGGCCTCGCTCGCCGAACTGCTGCTGCGACCGCGCGGGTTGGAAGTGGAGACGTGAGACGCGCCGCGGGTCTGCTGCTGGCCGGTGTGCTCGTCGGCGGCTGCGGGCTCTCCAGCGGCTCCCCCATGGTCGACTCCGTGCGGCCCGGCTCGATCGGGCGGGGCGAGCCGCTGAAGGGCGCCCGTCTCACGGTCACCTCGAAGGCCGACACGGAGAGCCTCGTGCTCGGCTCGATCATGGGCATCGCCTTCCAGGCGGCCGGCGCGCGCGTCATCGACCGGACCGGCATCCAGGGCTCGATCGGGGCGCGGGAGGCGGTCCGGAGCGGGGACGCGGACGCCATGTACGACTACACGGGCACCGCCTGGATCTCGTACCAGGGCAACAGCGAGCCGATCCCCGACCCGTACGACCAGTGGGAGGCGGTGCGCAACGCCGACGTGCGCAACGGGGTGAGCTGGCTGCCGCCGGCCCGGCTGAACAACACCTACGCCCTCGCGACGAACCAGTCGCTGGTCAAGAAGTACGGCATACGGACCCTTTCGGACGTCGCCGCGCTCGCCAAGTCCGATCCCCGATCCGTGACGCTGTGCGTGGAGGGCGAGTTCGCCAACCGGACCGACGGGCTGCGCGGGATGGAGAAGGCGTACGGGATGAACGTGCCCGCGTCCCGGGTCACGCAGATGGACACCGGGATCATCTACACCCAGACGGCGAAGGGGAGTTGCCGCTTCGGGGAGGTCTACACGACCGACGGGCGCATCGACGCCATGAACCTGACGGTGATGGCGGACGACAAGCAGTTCTTCCCCAACTACAACGCGGCTCCCGAGATCAACTCCGGGACGCTCGAGAAGTGGCCCGCCATCGCCGACGTCCTGAACCCCGTCACGGCCAGGCTCGACAACACCGTCGCCCGCACGCTCAACGCGAAGGTGGACGTCGACGGGCAGGACCCGCACCAGGTGGCACTGGAGTGGATGAAGCAGCAGGGGTTCGTGAAGTAAGGAGGGCCTAGCAGCTCGGTACCGAGCCCTTGCCCTTCTCCAGGGCGATCAGGGAGTCCACCGCGCTGTTCAGGGTGGTCACCGGGATCAGCCGGAGGCCCTTCGGCAGTTCGGAGGAGGCCTCGCCGCACTCGGCCTTCGGCACCAGGAAGACCGTCGCCCCGTCCCGGCGCGCGGCCTGCGTCTTCAGGGACACGCCCCCGACCGCGCCGACCCTGCCCGCGGCGTCGATCGTCCCGGTGCCGGCGATGGTGCGGCCGCCCGTGAGGTCGCCGCCGCTGCCGTCACCGTGCAGCTTGTCCACGATGCCGAGCGAGAACAGCAGGCCCGCGCTGGGCCCGCCGACGTCGGCCAGCTTCAGCGTGACGTCGACCTTCTGGTCGCTCAGGTCGAGGTACTTCAGCGCCGCCTGGGTCGCCGCGTCCTGGGACTGCTTCATCTGCTCGGCGTTGTGCTGCTCGATCTCCTTGACGGTGTTGCCGCTCGGGTAGACCGCCTCGTGCGGCATCACGGCCCGGTCCGTACGGAACCAGTTGCCGATCACGTCGGCGAGCGTGACGTCCGTGTCCGGGGCGGTCGCCTCGATCGTCGTCATGCGCAGCTGCCCGTCGGTCGGCCGGGTCGGCGCGCCGGAGATCGTGATCACCTCGGTGCCCTTGTTCTCGCCGAGCACGTTCGCCGTCATGCCGGGCTGCGCCACCGCGAAGGGCAGCGGCGCGAAGGCCGCCGTGGCGATCAGGGCCGCGACGGGCAGGGCGCAGACGGCGACGGCCTTCGGGCGCGTGAGACGAGAGAGCACAGGATCAATCTAACGTGACGCCGACTTCCGGCCAGGTGCCGGTCGGCGCGGGTACGTGCCCGGTCGGTCACCCGCCGTACAGGTCCCGTCGGTGCCGGGTGAAGCGGCGCAGGGTGTCCGGGAGCGGCTCGACGCCGATGCCGGGGCCGGCCGGGACCGGCAGGTGGCCGTCCTGGAGGACGAAGGGCTCGGTGAGGTCCTCGGCGAAGTAGCGGGAGGACGCCGAGGTGTCGCCCGGGAGGGTGAAGCCGGGGAGGGCGGCCAGGGCCAGGTTCGGGGCGCGGCCGATGCCCGTCTCCAGCATGCCGCCGCACCACACCGGCAGTCCGTGCGCGTGGGCCACGTCGTGGACGCGGCGGGCCTCCAGGTAGCCGCCGACCCGGGCGGGCTTGACGTTCACCACCCGGCAGGCGTCCATCGCGATGGCGGAGGCCGTGTCGCGCGCGTTGTGCAGGGATTCGTCCAGGCAGACCGGGGTGGCGATGCGCTGCTGGAGCCGCGCATGGGCGTGCGGGTTGTTCTCCTCCAGCGGCTCCTCGATCAGCAGCAGCCCGAAGTCGTCCAGGCGCCGCAGGTGCTCGGCGTCGGCGAGGGTGTAGGCCGTGTTGGCGTCCACCTGGAGGGGCAGCTCCGCTCCGAAGCGCTCGCGGACCGCCCGTACCGGCTCGACGTCCCAGCCGGGCTCGATCTTCAGCTTGATCCGGACATAGCCCTCGGCGAGGAAGCGCTCGACGTCGTCCAGCAGCTCGGGCACGGAGTCCTTGATCCCGACCGAGACACCGGCGGGCACCCGGTCCCGTACAGCACCCAGGTAGGTCGCGAGGGGCATGCCGTGCGCGCGCAGCTCCGCGTCCAGGACCGCCGTCTCCAGCGCGGCCTTCGCCAGCTCGTGCCCCTTGATCTTCGCCGTCGCGGGGGCGAGCGCCGCCGTGGTGAGGTCGGGGAGGGCGGCGACGCGCGGCAGCAGGAAGTCGCGGAGCACGATCTCGGCGCCGGCGACGAACTCCGAGCAGTACAGCGGCTCGGGGTCGGCGGCGAACTCCGACCAGCCCTCGGCCGCGTCCGTGACGACGCGGAGCAGGAACGTGTCCTTCGTGGTCATCGTGCCGAAGGAGGTGCGGAAGGGGGTGACCAGGGGGATCGCGACGTGGACGATCTCGACGCGTTCGAGCTTCACGCCACGTCCTCCTTCCGGCCGAGCGTGTACCAGCCCTCGCGGGACATGCCCGCCGCCACGAACCCCTCCACGAAGGCCTCCGTGAACACCTCACGGACGGCGTGCCGCCAGCGCAGCGCCGCCGCCGGGTCGGCGGCCCGCAGCCGCACGATGTCGTCCGGGACCCGGCAGTACAGGTACCGGTCGGCGCGGTCACGGCGGACGAGAGGGCCGCCGTCGGGGGCGAAGGCCATGACGGGCGCGGCCTCGCGGTCCCCGGTGTCGTACGACCGCGGCCGCGCCGTCAGGTCCCAGGTCGCCGTCAGCCGGTCGCTCTCGTCGCCGTCGTTCACGCCGTCCGTCATGGGGCCGTAGAAGTCGGTGAGGTACTCGGTGCCGACGGCGCCCAGCTTGACCAGGTTGAAGCGGGCGTTGCGGCCGACCAGCGGGTCGAAGGTCCAGCGCATGGTGAGGGCGCCGTGGTCCAGGGCCCACTCCCGCTGGGCCTGCTTCACCGCGTACCCGAGGCCCCGGTCGGCGGCGGCGACCAGCGAGTAGGTCTCCTGGCCCGGGCCGAACACCGCCACGGACGCCCCGGCCAGCCGGTCCCCGTCGTGGGCGGCGTGCACGGCACCGCCCGCGTGGACCAGGCTGTGCAGGACCTCGGCCGGGTACGGGGGCGCGTCGTGGGGCGTCTGCCAGACCTCGCAGAAGTAGCGGGTCACGGCCGCGATGCCGGCGACGTCGTGGACGGTACGGATGGTGACTCCTGTCATGGTCCGAGTGTCGGAGGCGGAGGTCGGCCTCGTGTTGTGCGAGCGGCCAACACGCGCGTACGTTCGTTTTCAGATCGGCCAATCGCGAAGCCTCGGCCCCTCGCGAAGGTGAGAACCATGGATGCCTGCACGCTCGGCGACCTCCTCGACGTCATCGGCGGCCCCTCCGTCCGCCTGCACACCGCCCCCGCCGGGCTGACCGTGCCGGTCGCCGAGGTGCTGCTGTACGACGCCCACGCGCCGCTCCCTCATCTGCCCGGCGCGCTGCTCCTGGCGGTCGGGGTGCGCGCGGCGGCGGCCGGGCCGCTGGTGCGGGCCGCCGCGGAGGCGGGGATGACCGGGGTGGTGGTGCGGGGTCCGGACGGGCCGGTCGGCGAGGCGGAGGCCCGGAGCGTGGCCCTGCTGTCGGTCGACGAGGACGCGGCCTGGCACCACGTGCACCTGCTGCTGGCGTCCGCGATCGGGGCCCGGCCCGCCGCGTCCGGCAGCGGCCTCGGCGACCTGTTCGCGCTGGCCGACGCCATCGCGGCGGCGGCCGGCGGGGCCACCGCCATCGAGGACCCGCGGCAGCGGATCCTCGCCTACTCGACCGTCGCCGGCCAGGCCGTCGACGAGGACCGCCGGCAGGGCATCCTCGGCCTCCAGGTGCCGGCCAGCTCGGAGAACACCGAGCAGTACCGGGTGCTGTTCGCCGCCGACCGGCCGGTGCGGCTGCCCGCGCTGCGGGACGCGGACCTGCCCCGGCTGGCGATGCCCGTCCGCGCGGGCGGCGAGACGCTCGGCTCGGTCTGGGTGGTCGACGGCGGCACGCTCGCGCCCGACGCGGAGGAGACCCTCGCCCAGGGCGCGTCCACGGCTGCGCTGCTCCTGCTGCGGGCCCGGGCGGCGCAGGAACTGGCCCGCCACCAGAACAGCGACCTGCTGCGCCGACTGCTGGAGGGCACGGCCGACGCGTCGACGGCGGCCCAGCGGCTGGGACTTGAGGGCTCGCTGCGCGTGGCGGCCTTCGTCCTGGACTCCGCGGCGAGCGTGCCCGACGCCGAGCGGACCGCGCTGCGCCTGCTGGACGTCGTACGCCTGCAGTGCGAGGCGCGCTACGGGCGGCACGCGTGCGTGCTGGTCGACGGGGTGGTGTACGCGCTGCTGCCCGGACCCGGCGCCCGGCATCGGGCGCTCGCGGAGGACATCGTGGCGCGGGCCGGGCAGGCGCTGCGGGTGCCGGTGCGGGCCGCGCTGGGCGAAGTGGTCCCGGACGTCGGTGGGGTGGTGGACTCGCGGGCGGACGCGGACCTGGTGCTGCGGGTGCTGGACAGGCACCTGCCGGTGGCGACGGTCGACGAGGTGCGCCCGCGCATCAGCCTGCTGCGCCTGGCGGAACTGCTGTCTCAGCGGCGGGAGTTGAGCGCGGGCGCGTGGCGGCGGGTGCTGGCGTACGACGCGGAGCACGGCACGGACTACGCCCGCACCCTGGTCTGCTGGCTGGACGCGGGCTGCGACATGGCGGGCGCGGCCAAGCTGCTCGCCGTGCACCCCAACACCTGCCGCTACCGCCTGCGACAAGCCCAGCAGCACACCGGGATCGATCTGGACGATCCCGATGAACGGCTGATGCTGTGGCTCCAGTTGAGGGTCCTCGCGGGCCTCAGAGGAGCCACTTCCTGAGGCGCTCCTCGCACGCGCGCAGGTGCGCCACCGGGACGTACTCCCCCGCCGTGTGGGCGAGGGAGGGGTCCCCGGGCCCGTAGTTGAGCGCGGGTACGCCCAGCGCCGCGAACCGGGCCACGTCGGTCCAGCCCAGCTTGGGCCGGGGCCGCGCGCCGAGCACGGCGACGAGGTCGGCCACCCGCTCCAGCCGGGGCAGGGCACCCGGCACGACCTCGGTGACCCGGACCTCGTACTCGGGGAAGAGCCCGCGCACGTACGCCTCGGCCTCCTCGGCGGAACGGCTCGGCGCGAAGCGGGCGTTCACGGTGACGACGCACTCGTCGGGCACCACGTTCCCGGCGACCCCGGCGCGCACGGCGACCGCGCCGAGCCCCTCCCGGTACTCCAGACCGTCGATGACGACCCGCTCCGGTGTGTGGTCGTCGAGACGTTGCAGAACCCGGGCCGCCTTGTGGGCGGCGTTGACGCCCTTCCAGGCGCGGGCGGTGTGCGCGCGTTCGCCCCGGACGACGATGTCCGCGCCGAGGATGCCCTGGCAGCCGGCCTCGACGCCCGCGTCGGAGGGCTCCATGAGGACGGCGAGATCGGCCTCTTCGAGAAGTCCGGGCCGCTCGGCGGCGATCCGGCCGAGCCCGTTGCGGTCGCCCTCGACCTCCTCGCACTCGTAGAAGACGTAGGTGAGGTCGAGGGCCGGGTCCGGGACGGTGGCCGCGAGGCGCAGGGCCACGGCCACCCCGCCCTTCATGTCGCAGGCGCCGAGTCCGTGGACGCGGTCGTCGGCGAGCCGGGAGGGGAGGTTCCCGGCGGCCGGGACAGTGTCCAGATGGCCCGCGATCACCGCGCGCCGGGTGCGGCCCAGGTCGGTGCGGGCGATCACGGAGTTGCCGACGCGCTCCACGGTGAGGTGACGAAGCCCACACAGGGCGGCCTCCACGGCGTCCGCGATCGCGGCCTCCTGCCCGCTCTCGGAGGGGAGGTCGACGAGGGCGCGGGTGAGGTCGACGACGTCGGCTCTCAGGTCGAGGAGGGTCATGCGAGGTCCTGCGGGAGCGGGTCGGACGGGGCGGCGAGCTTGGAGTGGCGGATGCCGTAGAGGCCGTAGACGACGAGCCCGACCGCCATCCACGCCCCGAACGCGATCCAGGTGTCGGCGCCGAGGCTGAACAGCATGTAGGCGCAGAAGGCGACGCCGAGCAGCGGCGTGACCGGGGAGAAGGGGACACGGAAGGAGCGGGATGCCTCGGGGCTGCGCCGGCGCAGGATGACGACCGCCAGGTTGACCAGCATGAAGGCGAAGAGGGTGCCGATGCTGGTGGCGTCGGCGAGGCTGCCCAGCGGGACGAGCGCGGCGAGCACCGCGATGAAGCCGGAGACGATGACCGTGTTGGCGCGCGGCACCCCGGTGCGCGGGTGGACCTTGGCGAACAGCGGCGGCACGAGACCGTCCCGGGCCATCGCGAACAGGATGCGGATCTGCCCGTACTGCACGGTCAGCACGACGCTGGTGGTGGCGACGACGGCACCGACGGAGAGCAGGATCGGCCAGACGTTCCCGCCGCCGACGGCCTGTACGAGCACCTGGCTCAGCGTGGCCTTCGTCCCTTCGAACCTCGTCCACGGCACGGCGCCGAGCGCGGCGACGGCGACGAGGACGTAGAGGGCGGTGACCAGGACGAGGGACAGGATGATGGCGCGCGGCAGGTCCCGCTGCGGGTTCTTGGCCTCCTCGCCCGCGGTGGAGGCGGCGTCGAAGCCGATGTAGGAGAAGAAGAGGGAGGCGGCGCCGGCACTCATGCCCGCGGCGCCGAGCGGGAACAGCGGCTGGAAGTTCCCGGCGTGGAAGGCGGTGAACGCGACGGCGCAGAACATCACCAGGGCGGCGATCTTCACCGCGACCATGATCGTGTTGGCGACGGCGCTCTCCTTCGAGCCGCGCAGCAGCACGACCATCGCGAGGACGACGATGAGGGCGGCCGGGATGTTGAGCGTGCCGCCGAGGCCGGGCGGCGCGCTGAGCGACTCGGGCAGGGTGACACCGAGGGTGAGGTCGAGCAGTTCGTTGACGTACTGTCCCCAGCCCACCGCCACCGCGGCCACGGACACCCCGTACTCCAGGATCAGACACCAGCCGCACACCCAGGCGACGAACTCCCCGAGCGTGGCGTAGGCGTAGCTGTACGAGGAACCCGAGCCCGGGATCATGCCGGCCAGCTCGGCGTAGGACAGGGCCGAGAAGAGCGCGGTCACCCCGGCCAGCACGAACGAGACGACGATGGCCGGACCCGCCTCGGGGACGGCCTGCCCGAGCACCACGAAGATGCCCGTGCCGAGGGTCGCGCCCACGCTGAGCAGCGTGAGTTGGGCGACCCCCATGGTCCGCTTGAGCGGGCTGCCCTCGGCCTCACCGACGAGCGCGCCGACGGCCTGTCGCCGGGTGAGGCGGGCCGCCGTGCTCGTCTCCTGTCCGGCCCGGGGCCGTGTTCCGACTGTGTCCACCGTGTCGTTCCCTCCGCCGTGGGGCTGTTATGGCCCCTGATGATGCGGAGGGACGGCGAAGCCGGGGTGAGGGAATCGACCAAACCTGAGGGGAGCCGATTTACGCATCGGCCAAACAATTCGCGGCTAGCGCAGCGCTTCGGCGACCTCGCGTGCCGCGTCCACGACCCGTGGTCCCACCCGCTCCGGTACGGCGTCCGCCAGCATCACGACACCGACGCTGCCCTCGACCCCCGTGACCCCGAGCAGGGGCGCCGCCGCCCCGCTGGCGCCCGCCTCCAACTCGCCGTGCGTGAGGGTGTATCCGGGCTCCGCGAGCGGCGACTGCCGCGCCGAGAGGATCGCCCTGCCCGCGGCGCCCCGGTCCAGCGGATGCCGGAACCCGGCCCGGTACGCCACGTGATAGTCCGTCCAGGTCGGCTCGACCACCGCCACGGCGAGTGCCTCCGTGCCGTCCACGAGCGTGAGATGAGCGGTCGCCCCGATGTCCTCGGCCAGCGACCTGAGCGCGGGCAGCGCGGCCTCCCGTACCAGCGGATGCACCTGGCGCCCCAGCCGCAGCACACCCAGTCCGACCCGGGCCCGTCCGCCCAGGTCACGGCGGACGAGCGCATGCTGCTCCAGCGTGGCGAGCAACCGGTACACCACGGTCCGGTTGACGCCCAGTTTGTTGGACAGCTCGGTGACGGTCAGGCCGTGGTCCGTATCGGCCAGCAGCTTGAGGACACGCAGTCCCCGGTCGAGCGTCTGAGAGGTCTCCGCGGTCACGACGCCCACTCCTTAGGTGGTGAGGTCGGCAACCCCTTCGCGGCGGATGCGTCGCAGAGTCCCGTCAACGACGCGCTTCAGAGGCCGCCGATCGGCAGGACGGCCCGGCGGCTCCGGACCCAGTCGCTTCACGGCTGCGCTCCGCGGCGGCGCTGCCACGGGGCGTGTGCGTAGCGGGACAGTAGCGAAGCCGGTTCGCTGAGCGGAAGCCTCCGTCCAGAATCCGGGCAGTGGCAGAGTTGAACTGCCAACATTCGTCCGTATACGTACATCGCACGAACGCAACTGACACTTCACGGGCCCGAACCCGGCGGAGCGTCACCGCATGCGGGTGGCCCACTCCTGCACCTTGGCGATCCGCTGCCTGAGCTGTCCCGGCGTCGCCTCGGCGCTCGGCGGCCCCCCGCACACCCGCCGCAGCTCGGTGTGGATGACCCCGTGGGGCTTGCCGCTCTGGTGGACGTAGGCGCTCACCATGGTGTTGAGCTGCTTGCGCAGCTCCATCATCTCCTTGTGGCTGACCACCGGCCGCCGCTCGGCGGGCAGTTCGAGCAGGTCGGCCTCGGTGTCGGGCTTCTTGCGGCTGTGCGCGATCTGCCGGGCCTGCCGCTTCTGCAGCAGCAGCTGCACCTGCTCGGGTTCGAGCAGGCCCGGAATGCCCAGATAGTCCTGCTCCTCCTCGCTGCCCGGGTGCGCCTGCATGCCGAACTCGGCGCCGTCGTACAGCACCCGGTCGAAGACGGCGTCGGACTCCAGGGCCTCGAACGGGAGCATGTCCTGTTCGCCGGTGTCCTCGTCCTGCTCCTTGTTCGCCTCCTCCATCTCCTTCTCGGACTCGGCGTACGGGTCCTCCTCGCCCTCCTTCTTCGGCTTGTCGAGGGCGTGGTCCCGTTCCACCTCCATCTCGTTGGCGAAGGTGAGCAGGTCGGGGATGGTCGGCAGGAACACCGAGGCGGTCTCGCCGCGCCGCCGGGACCGTACGAAACGGCCCACGGCCTGGGCGAAGAACAGGGGCGTGGAGATGGTGGTGGCGTACACCCCGACGGCGAGCCGGGGCACGTCGACGCCCTCGGACACCATGCGGACCGCGACCATCCAGCGGTCGTTGCTGCCGCTGAACTCGTCGATCCGGCCGGACGCGCCGGCGTCGTCGGACAGCACGAGCGTCGCCCGGGTTCCCGTGATCTCGCGGATCAGTTTGGCGTAGGCGCGCGCGGACTCCTGGTCGGAGGCGATGACGAGCGCGCCCGCGTCCGGGATGGCCTTCCTGACCTCGGTCAGCCGCTGGTCGGCGGCGCGCAGCACGCTGGGCATCCACTCGCCGCGCGGGTCGAGGGCGGTGCGCCAGGCCTGGCTGACGGCGTCCTTGGTCATGGGCTCGCCGAGCCGGGCGGCGATCTCGTCACCGGCCTTGGTCCGCCAGCGCATGTTGCCGCTGTAGGAGAGGAATATGACGGGCCGGACGACGTGGTCGGCGAGCGCGTTGCCGTACCCGTAGGTGTAGTCGGCGGCGGACCGCCGGATCCCGTCCTGCCCCTCCTCGTACGCCACGAACGGGATGGGGTTGGTGTCGGACCGGAAGGGCGTACCCGTGAGCGCGAGCCGCCGTGTCGCCGGCTCGAAGGCCTCCAGACACGCCTCGCCCCAGGACTTGGAGTCGCCGGCGTGGTGGATCTCGTCCAGGATCACCAGGGTCTTGCGCTGCTCGACGCGGTTGCGGTGCAGCATCGGGCGCACGCCGACACCGGCGTAGGTGACCGCGACCCCGTCGTAGTCCTTGCCGAGAGGTCCGGCGCTGTACTCGGGGTCGAGCTTGATCCCGATCCGCGCGGCCGCCTCCGCCCACTGCTTCTTCAGGTGCTCGGTGGGCGCGACCACGGTCACCTGCTGCACGACGTGGTGGTGCAGCAGCCAGGAGGCGAGGGTGAGGGCGAAGGTCGTCTTACCGGCGCCGGGGGTCGCGACCGCCAGGAAGTCGCGCGGCTGCTCCTGGATGTACTTCTCCATCGCCCCCTGCTGCCAGGCACGCAGCTTGCTGGCGGTGCCCCAGGGGGCGCGGCCCGGGAAGGCCGGGGACAGGTGGTGGGAGTGCGAGGAGGAAGCAGACATGGGGGCGGGCCCGGAGGGCACTCCGTTGAGGGTGGTGGCGGGTGACGGGCGGGCAGTAGTCACGGTCTCCGTGGATGGGTCGGGTCGCGCGCCGTTCGGGGCGGCGGCGGGTGGCTCGGCTACGTATGACAACCGGGCCACCCTACCGGCGGCACGGTGGTGTCAACGCGTGGTCGTGGCCGGGTCGCCCGCGGGTGGGATCCACGTCACAGACAACGCAGCCGTCCCGCGATCGCGCCCACGTCGCTCTCCTTGCCGGAGGCCACGTCGATGACCAGGCCGTACGCCATGTCCTGGTCGACATCGGCGAGATCGACCCCGTTGACCGCGAGGAAGGTGGCCGCCGCCAGCCAGGCGGTGCGCTTGTTCCCGTCGACGAGGGGGTGGTTCGCGGCGATGCCGTGCAGCAGCGCGGCGGCCTGCTCGTACAGGTCGGCGTAGGCCGCCGCACCGAACATCCGGGCGCGCGGCCGGTGCACGGCCGAGGCCAGCAGCCCGGGCTCGCGGGCCTCCGGGGCCCGTCCGCCGAAGGCGACCTCGGCGAGGGCGGTGACCTCGGCGACGGTGAGGTGACGGGTCATTCGCCGAGTCTCCTCAGCAGGTCGGCGTGGGCCCCGGCCAGCCGCTCGGCGGCGGCCCGCACGACCAGCCCCTCCTCGATCAGATACCTGCGCACGGCCTCCAGGACCAACTCCTCCGGCGCACGCCCCTGGGCGTCCGCGAGGTCGTCGAGGGTCTGCCGGGTGGCGGGGTCGAGGGGGAGGGTCAGCCGGTGCATGAGGGGAGGGTAGGTGCCGGGGCCGACGGGCGGCGAACGCTTTTACGACGCCCGCGGCCGGTCCTCTCGCGGCACGCCCCGCCCGTTGCCGGGCGGCTCAGCGCACCCGCACCCGGGTGGTCACCCACGCCCCGACGAGCGCCACCACCGCCATGGGCAGGAACACGGCGGCGAACGCGGCGGGATGCGCGCCGGAGCCGGCGTCCGCGGCGGTGGAGGCCGCCGTGCCGCCACCCAGGGCCGCGAAGGCGGCGCCTGTCGCGGCGAGGAGGACGACGTTGGACAGGGCGTCGGAGATCTGGAGGGCGGCGGAGTTGGCGCCGGCCTCCTCCGGGGCGGAGAGCCGGAGCAGGAGCACGCCGGCCGAGGCGATGACGAGCCCCATCCCGAAGCAGCCGAAGGCCCAGGTCACGGCGACGATCCAGACGGGCACGGAGTGCACGAGCACGCTGGGCGCGGCGGCGATCGCGCAGGCGACCAGCACCATCCCCAGGGTCATCAGGCGCTCCCGGTACGGCTCCACCCGCGGCCGTGACTGCACCCACGACCCCAGCGCCCAGGTCGCCCCGCCCGCGGCCAGGGAGAACCCGGCCAGCGTCGGCGACAGCCCGCGCTGGGTCACGAGCATCAGCGGTACGAAGGACTCGGCGGCGATGAAGGACCCCGCGGCCACGCCGCGCAGCAGCACGACGGACGGCAGCCCGCGCGCGGCCCGGTAGGTACCGCGGGGCAGCAGTCCGAGCACGGCCGGTACGAGCAGGGCGGCGCCGGCGACACCGGGGACGAGGGAGGCCCACCGCAGGTCCTGCGCGGCGTACTGCAGGAGCCCGGCTCCGAGGGAGATGCCCAGGGCGAGCCGGATGCGCCGCCGGTCGAAGCCGCCCGTCTCCGTCCCCCTCACGGGACCGGCCGCGCGGCGTCGTATCTGCGGGAGGGCGAGCGCCAGCGGGAAGACGACCAGTACGGGTATGCCGAGGAAGACCCACCGCCAGCCGAGGTGCTCGGTCACGGCTCCCGCGGCGAGCGGCCCGACGATGGACGGTACGACCCATCCGGCGGCGAAGGCGGCCAGGATCGCCGGCCGCAGCCGCTCCGGATAGGCCCGGCCGACGATCACGTACAGCGCGACGATCACCAGCCCGCCGCCGAACCCCTGCACGGCCCGCCCCACGATGAACACCCACATCGTCCCGGCGGTCCCGGAAACCACGAGCCCCGCCGCGAAGGCGCCGATCCCCGTGGTCAGGGCGCCCAGCGGACCTCGCCGGTCCGACCACTGACCGCACAGCACCATGCCGAACAGGCTGGTGGTGAAGTACCCGGAGAAGGCGAACGCGTACAGCGACACCCCGCCCAGTTCCCGGGCCGCGACCGGCATCGCGGTGCCCACCGCGGTCGCCTCGAACGCGATGAGCAGCACGACGGAGACGATCCCGACGCTGAGGGCCCGGTACGCCCGCCCGAGCACACGCTCGTCGGCTCTGTCAGCAGGCTCTTCGGCGACTCCGGCGTCGCGCGGCTCAAGGGCGGTCATGGTCGCCAGAGTAAGTCCCACGAGCCCGTTTCGCCCCTGTCGCGAGTCCCCCTCCCGCTGAGACCTTGGTCGTAGTCCCCCCGCCCCTTCGTGAACGCGGCATGGCAGTCCTGTTGCAGCCCCGCCCCACCTCTTGAGCCGCTCCCCCACCCCTGCCTACGGTCGATCCATCAACACGGCCGTGTGCCCGAGTGGCTCAGGGACTCGCCTGCAAAGCGGGTTACGCGGGTTCGATTCCCGCCACGGCCTCCACTGCTCCGAGCAGGCAAAATGCCTCGCTCACCTGTCGTTCTCAGCCCCAGATGTCGTAGTACTGGAAGCCGTTGCCGACCGATACCCGTGGGGCGAAGAAAAGCGGGTATCGACGCCCACCCCGCCACGCTGACGGACACGCTCGCCGCGGCGCGGTACCCGGCGCCGTCCACGACCACCGACTGGCACTTCCCGCTCGGCGAGAGCCAAGCGGCGGGTACGACGCCCTACCAGGTCGCCCGCGCGGCGGTTCGCTTCGAGTGTGCGCCGCCCGCGACGGAGGCCGCCCGCCTCGTCTACTACTGGGTGTCCATGAAGGTCGGCCAGGGCGATGTCTACCTCCGGCGCCTGTCCACCGAACCCGACTTCACCGCGCGGAAGCGGGAGCTGCTGCGCGCGCGGGTGGGCAAGGTTCTCGACCTGGACGTCGCGGACCAGACGGACTGGTTCCGGCGCACCGTCGCCTCCGCGTGCGAGCGGGCGTCATGACCTGGTGGCTCAAGGCGCGGCGGGTGCACACTCACCTGCCGGCCGGACTCCGGTTGTTCTTCCTGCTGGCCGCCGTCGTCCAGGACGGCCCGGTTCATCTGCCGTCGATATCGCTGGGCACCTCGGAAGGGGTGCAGGCATTGATCTTCGTGCCGCTCGTACCGGCGGCGATCCTGTCCCACACCCCCGCGGGAACGGCCGAGGGCAGGAGCGCGGGAGGGGCCTACACAGCACTGCTCCAGTCCCTCTGACGGAACCACGGGACGAGTTGGGCGGCCCCGAAGGCTGTCTCCAGTGCGAAGAAGGGCCACAGGAGGGCGGGGAGGCCCTGGGTGGTCAGGGCGTAGGCCTGCCACAGGGCGAAGAGGGTGCGGGCGGCGCCGTCGTAGAGGCCGTGGACGGGGAGGGGGCGGGTGAGCCGCAGGAGGGACCAGATCACCACGACCGAGCCCATCAGGTTCGCGTAGAGGGTCTGCATCGGGTCGAGGGCGGGCAGGGTGCCCAGGCCGGTGGCCTCGCCCAGAAAGGAGAGGGCGTCGTGCAGCAGCGCGTAGGTCCACGGTGTCGCGAAACCCGCGGTGACGACCAGGTCGTACCAGGCGCTGGCCCGGACGAGGCGGAGGTAGGCGGGACGGGAAGGCGAAAGGAGTCGGTTCACGACGCCCGACGCTAAACACTGGAGTACTGTCCAAGGTCAAGCCCACGATCCGACGGGGGATCATGCGTATCGGTGAGCTGGCCGAGCAGACCGGGATGACCAGGGACACCCTTCGCTTCTACGAGAAGGTGGGCCTCGTCGAGGGGCGGCGGCTGGCCAACGGCTACCGCGACTTTCCGCCGGAGACGGTGCCCTGGCTGCTGTACGTCCGCACGGCCCAGGCCCTCGGTTTCTCGCTGGCCGAGATCGCCCGGCACGGTGCGCAGCTGCGGGACGCGCCGGACTCCGCCACGGCGCTGTCGGCACTGTTCGAGGACAAGATCCGGGTGATCGACGAGCGGATGGCCGAACTCGCCGCCCTGCGGGACGAGCTCGGTGCGCGGGTCGGCACCGGGTGCCCGCTACGGGCGGACGGCGCAACCGGCGGTCACAGGACGCCGCCCGCCTCGTCCTGGAAGGTCTCCGTCCAGTAGTGCCACGCGGCGTCCGTCGTCGCGGCGGTGGGGTCGACGGCCGCCAGGGTGTGGAGCATCGTGGCGGCCAGCTGGGCGTAGGCCTCGGTGGTCAGCTCATGGCCCAGGTGGGCGTCGATCGTGCGCTCGTGGTGCAGGAGCCAGAGGGTGTACGCGAGCGTGGAGACGTCCGTGTTGAGGGGGTTCAGGCTCGCCTCGGGCTCGCTGAAGTTCAGGACGGCGCCGGTCCTGCCGTCGACCACCAGGCTGTTGTCCTCGACCAGGTGTCCGAGACGTATGAGGTGGTCGGCGTGGGCCGGGAGGGCGTCCAGGGGGTATGCGCCGGCTCGCTCGTCCTCGTAGTACTCCGCCAGGGTCGGCAGGGGGACGTCCGTGTCCAGCCGGAAGAGGACCGCGTCCTCGGGCAGGCCCGTCTCGCGCAGGAACCGGCGGGTCGGCTCGTGGGTGAGCGTGGCCGGGAAGTCGACTTCCTCGAAGCGGGCCACCCGGCCCTGTCCGAACTCCTGGTCCAGGAGGCGGGCCGGCACGTCCAGGGTCAGGCCGAAGTCCCCGCCGGGGCCCGCGGCCAGGGCGAGGGGGCGGATCAGCGCGGCCGCCTTCCAGTAGGGCGGCACCTGACCGTCGGCGCCCTCCTCGAAGAGGGCGAGGAGCCGGCGGGACACCTCGCTCGCCACCTTCGGGCCGTGCTGCCCGGCGAAGGAGGCGAAACGACCGCGCAGACCGGCCAGCTCCTCCGTGACCGCCGCGAAGCGCAGCAGGGTCGCCAGGGACGACGCGAGAGGCAGCGGGTCCGGGGCGAAGAGGTGCGCGGCGCTGATCTCGCCCGTGCCGCCGTCGAGCAGGACCGCCTCGCGCAGCATGCCCGCCGGGCCGACCAGCTCCCCTATCACCAGCCGGTCGCGCAGCTCCTCCGCCAGCCGTGAGGGGCCGTCCGCCGCGTCCGCGAGGGTGCGCAGGCCCGCCGTGCGCAGCGGCTCGAAGGTCAACAGGCCGCTGCTGCCGGGCAGTCCGGGACCCGTCAGCAGGTCGCGCGTCGGCGCGTGCGTGACGTACAGACCGAGTTGGTCCTCGGTCAGGGTGATCGCCGCGACACCGGCGTCGGTCGTGCTCATCGCTCCCCCGCGATTTCGGTCGTGCCTCGTCGTGCTCAGTCCCCGGCGGGGCACGTCACGGCCGGCGTCCGCCCTCCCGTCGGAAGCGGCCGTCCCCCACTGCCCAGAACACTACGCCGCACCACTGACAACGGGCCCTCGGCACAAGACGCCGGGCGACGCCCGTCCGTTCCGCCCCAGGGTGACCCGCACGAACAAGCCACCGGACACGCCACCGGACACGGGGGACTCCCGCGACCGCCCGCGGGGGGCTCACTGGCCGGTCGTCACCACCGCCGCCTGCGGGCGGATCGGCAGACGGTTCACCGGGCGGCCCGTCGCGGCGCGCACGGCGGAGGCGATGGCCGCCGGGGAGGTCACGACCGGGACCGCGCTGACCGACTTCGCGCCGAAGGGGGCGACCACGTCCCGCTCCTCGATCAGCCTGACGATCCGGATGTCCGGGGCGTCCAGGGCTGTCGGGAGGGCGTAGCCCGTGAGGTCGGGGTGGCGGATCAGGCCGCGCGGGGTGCGCAGATTCTCGGTGAGCGCGATGCCGACGCCCTGGGTGACGCCCGCCTCGATACGGGCGGCGAGCTGCGCCGGGTTGAGGATCCGGCCCACGTCCTGGGCGACGGCCAGCTCCACGACGCGCACGGAGCCGAGCTCGATGTCGACGTCCACCACCGCGCGGATCGCGCAGAAGGCGAGGCCGACGAAGGCGTCGCCCTGGCCCTCGCCGTCGAGCGGCTCGGTGGGGTGCGGGCGGCACTGCGCGGTGGCCCACAGCTCCTTGCCGTCCAGCGCCTCGGTGACGGTGGTCGACAGCACGCCGTCGTACGAGGTGATCTTGCCGTCGGTGATCTGCAGCAGTTCGGTGGACATGCCGAACTTGTGCGCCAGGGGCTGCAGGAGCTGCGTGCGGACCATCTTCGCCGCCCGCTCCACCGCACCGCCGGACACCCAGGTGTGACGGCCGCGGCAGCCCGGGCCCGCCGGGGGCTGGTCGGTGTCGACCGGCGCCACGTGCACCTCGTCGATGCCCAGCGTGTCCTGGACGATCTGCCGGGCGAGCGTGGTGAAGCCCTGGCCGCTCTCCACGGCCGCGCACAGGACGGTGGCGACGCCGTCGTGGACCTTCACCGTCGCCGTCGAGACCTCGTCGGCGCCCTCCGCGCCGAGCATGTGCACCATGCCCAGGCCGTAGCCGACGCCCCGGCGCACCGCGCCCGGTTCGCCCGCGCCCTCGGGGCCGCCGGGCAGCAGCCACTCGTCCTCGGGGGTGTCCTTGGGGAGCTGCGGGAGCGGGAAGTCCCGTACCGCCTGGAGGAGTTCGGCGACGGGGGCCGGGCAGGTCACCGTCTGGCCGATGGGCAGGACGTCTCCGGTCGCGAGGACGTTGCGCAGCCGCAGCTCGGCCGGGTCCAGGCCGACCTTCTTGGCGAGCTTGTCCATCTGCGCCTCGTAGGCGGCGCACACCTGCATGGCACCCTCGCCGCGCACATGGCCGGAGGGCGGGTTGTTGGTGCGGACGGCCCAGCCCTCGATGAAGGCGTTCGGGACGACGTACGGACCGCAGGCGAAGGAGACCGCGGCGGCCAGGGCCTCGCCGGAGGTGTCGGCGTAGGCGCCGGCGTCCAGCAGGATCTGCGCCTCGACCTTGATCAGCTTGCCCTCGGCGTCGGCGTGGTGGCGGTAGCGCAGGAGGGTCGGGTGGCGGTGGACGTGACCGAGGAAGGACTCCTCGCGGGTCGCCGTCAGCTTCACCGGGCAGCCGGTCTTCAGGGCCAGCAGGCCGAGCGGGATCTGGAAGCCCTGGTCCTCGCGGTCGGCGGTGGCACCGGGCACACCGGTGACCACGATCTTCACCCGTTCCGGCGACAGGCCGTAGCACGCGGCGGCCGAGTTGCGGTCGGCGTGCGGGTCGGTGGAGGCCAGGTACAGCTCGACGCCGCCGTCGGGACGGGGCACGGCGAGGCCCGCCTCGGCCCCTATGGGCGCGGGGTCCTGGCGGCCGATGCGGTACAGGCCCTCGACGACGATCTCGGCGGCCGCCTCCGGGTCGCCGTGGTGCAGCGGGATGTGCCGGATCAGGTTGCCGTCGGGGTGCAGCGGTTCGGCCTCGAAGGCCTGCTCCGGGTCGGTCACCGGGTCGAGCACCTCGTACTCGACGATGACGGCCGCGGCGGCCATCCGCGCGGTGTCCGGGTGGTCGGCGGCGACGGCGGCGATGGGCTCGCCGTGGTGGCGCACGACCTCGGAGGCGAACACCGGGCGGTCGGGGGTGCCCCGGCCGTGGCGCGGGGTGCCGGGCACGTCCTCGTGGGTCACGACGGCCCGTACGCCGGGCATCTCGCGCGCGTGGGAGGTGTCGATCGACACGATGCGCGCGTGTGGGTGCGGGGAGCGCAGGACGGCCGCCCACAGCAGGCCCTCGGCCCACAGGTCGGCCGCGTACGGGAACGTGCCCTCGGTCTTGGCGCGGGCGTCGGCCGGCGGCAGGGAGGAGCCGAGGCCGTGCGGCGGGCCCTCGGGGGCGTCGGGGGCGTCCGCGGTGGCGGCGTCGTTGCTCACGCCTGGCCTCCGTCCTGGCCGTAGTGCCGGTCGTGCGCGACGGGTGAGCCGTGTGCCTCGAACGCCGAGGGGTTGACGCCGCCGGCTCCGGGGCCCGCCTGGTGCGGGATGCGTGCCCCGTCGGCGTCCGTCTCGGCGTCCGCCGCGGCGTGCGCCTCGCGTTCGGCGACGACCTCCTGGACCGCGTCCAGGACGCCCCGGTAGCCGGAGCAGCGGCACAGGTTGCCGCACAGGGCCTGGCGGGCCTCCAGCTCGGTCGGCGCCGGGTTGCCCTCCAGCAGGTCGTGCACGGTCATCGCCATGCCCGGCACGCAGAACCCGCACTGCACCGCGCCGCACTTGGCGAGCGCCCGCTGCACGTCCGAGGGCTGTCCGTCGTCGGCGAGTCCCTCGACCGTACGGACCTCGCTGCCGGCCGCGGTGACCGCGGGCACCAGACAGGAGGCGACGAGCCGCCCGTCCACCTGGACGTTGCACGCCCCGCACTCGCCCTGCGAGCAGCCGTCCTTGGCGCCGGCGAGTCCGAGCCGCTCGCGCAGCACATACAGCAGGGACTCGCCGATCCAGGCGTCGGAGACGGGGCGCTCGACGCCGTTGACGCGCAGGACGTAGGCGGCGAGGGGGTGGTCGTCGTGCGGCGGGACGGAGCCCGCCGCGTCGTCGGACTCGGCGTCCGTCGCGGCCGTTTCCCCGGCCTCCGGGCCGAGTTCGGCATCCGGGGTGGCATCGGGGTCCGTGGGGCGCCCAGAGGGCCCCTCAGGGGCCTCCTCGGCCCCGCGGGCGGCGTCGGCCTCCCCCGGCGCGAACGCCTCGCCCGACTCGGCGTCTTCGGCCGGCTCGCGCGCCGCGTCCGCCTCGTGCACGGGGTGCCCGGCGACGATGCCGCCGCGTCCGGCCAAGGTGTCGGAGCTCCGCCCGGCCAGGGTGTCGTGACCCTGGCCCGCCAGAGTGTCGTGGCTCTGCCCGGCCGGCGTGTCGTGACTCCGCCCGGCGAGGGTGTCGGAACCCCGCCCACCCAGCGTGTCGTGCCGCTGGCCGCCCAGCGTGTCGGAACCCCGGCCGCCCAGCGTGTCGTGACTCCGCCCGGCGAACGTGTCGTGGTTCTGCCCGGCCGAGGTGCCGGTGGCGTGCCCGGACAGCGTCCCGGTGTCGCCGTCGGTCGGCGGTTCCGGGTAGCCGCCCGCGAACGGGGCGCCGGTGCCGGGACGGTCGGCGCCCGGTGCGGGCGCGTGTTCCTGGGTCCGGGCCTCGCCCGGCCGTGCGTCCGCCGGCCGTCCACCCGCGCGCGGGTGTCCCGCCGGCGCTTCGGACTCCGTCCCCGGACCCGTCTGCCGGTGGTCCCAGGGCCGGTCCGCCGGCTCCGTCGCCCAGGGCGCGGACGCGCCGCCGGGGAGGGTGGCCGGCGGGGTGCCGCCCCACTGCTCGACCAGGGAGGACGTGGTGAACTCGCCCGATTCGTCCGGAAGGTCGCCGCCCGCGACGGGGATGGACCACTGACCGGTCACGTCGTGACCGGGGGCGGGCGCCGGCGCGGGCGCGGGCTCCTCGAAGGTCCACTGCTGGGTGGCGGCGGGGTGGTACGTGAACCGGTCGTCCGCGCCCGCGTCCTGGGGCACGGCGTTCGGGTCGGGCCACTGGGTGCGGTCGGTCGGCATGGTCCAGGTGCCCGTGGCCGCCGGATCGGTCCCGGCGTTCGTGGCGGGAGCCACCGTTATCTGCGGCGGCACGTACCCATGGCCGGGCGCGGCGAGCGGGCTGTCGGCGGCCAGGAGGGCGTCGATGCCGCCCTCCGGAAGCTTCACGAAGGCGGTGGCGCCGTCGTCGTAGTCGCCCTGGGGCAGCGGATCCCAGCGCCCCCGCGACGTGCCGTCTCCGTGCTGGTCGTCGGTCACGACAGCGCCCTCCCCAGTGCTCGTCGGGCCAGCGCGGCGACGGTGCGCCGCAGGTGCAGTACGGCGGGCGGAAGCGCTGGCACGGATCCGTCCTGCTCCGGGGCCGGGTCGGGGATGCAGGCCGAGGCGACGTACTCCCCGAAGGCGTTCAGCGCCTCGGGGACGATCGCCCGGTCGTTGTCCCAGTCGATGAGCTGGGCGACCCACTGCTCGGCCTCCAGGGGCCTGAGCGGCATGGGCGCTATGGCGCCGACGGCGCACCGCACTCCGCGCCGGGCGGGGTCGAGGACGAGGGCCACGGAGGCGACCGCACGGCCCGGCCCGGTCCGGCCGGTCGCCTTCAGGAAGACCTGCGGGGCGTGCAGCAGCGGCACGCGCACGTAGCCGATGAGTTCGCCGGCGCGCAGCATCTCCACGCCCGCCAGCAGGTGCGACACCGGGATCTCCCGGCCCATGCCGCCCGGGCCAGCGATGATCAGCGTCGCCTCCAGGGCGGCCAGCACCGGGAGCGCGTCGCCGGTGGGCGCGGCGGAGGCGATGTTGCCGCCCAGGGTGCCCGCGTTGCGGATGTGCGGCGGGCCCGCGGCGCGCGCGGCGGCGGCGAGCGCCGGGATCAGGGCCGCGAAGTCGGGGCGGCCCATGCGGGCGTGCGTGAGGCCGGCGCCGAGCAGCGCGTGGCCGTCCTGGTACTGCCAGCCGCGGATCTCGCTGATCCGCCCGAGACCCACCAGGGCGGCGGGCCTGAGCTGTCCGGAGTTGACGGCGGCCATGAGATCGGTGCCGCCCGCGACGGGAACGGCTGCGGGCATGGCGGTGAGCGCCGCCACGGCCTCGTCCAGAGTCGTGGGCAGCGTGACGGCCTGCGCCGCCTGCGGTGCGTGCGTGGTCAAACCGGCTGCCCCTTCCCGCTGCCCCACCTGGTCCCACCTGTGTTGCCGTACGGTACGTGCTGACAGGGCGGACGTGGCAACTCTGGCACATCATCGCAACACTCGAACGCGGGGGTCCGCTAGGAGGCATTCGCCCACCTCATCAGGGAGATGGTCCGATTTCGCCCATCATCACCGGAGCATGGCGATTGACACTCTTCGGTGACCCTTGAGGTCTTTTTCCATTACGTGTTCGGAGGCAGCCCCTCGATGGGACGCCCGAGCACACCGGGGCGCCGCTGCCAGGGGCGCGGGCCGGCGGGCGGCCGGTAGGCGACCCCCAGGGCGTCGAGTCGCCCGTAGTGGGCGGCCATGCGGCGTTCGAAATCCGCGAAGTCCCGTTCCCCGGGGGCGGGCAGGGCGCTCCAGGCCACCTCGGCGAAGGCGGCGAGCCGGGGGAACGCCTGGTAGTCCACGCGTGCGTGGTCCTCCATCACCTCGGTCCACAGGTTCGCCTGGGTGCCCAGCACATGGCGGATTCCCGGTTCGTCCAGTTCCGGTGGAACCGGCTCGAAGCGGTAGACATCCTCCAGGGTGCGGACGTACCCGATGGGAACTGGTTCGTCGTCGCCCGCGGCCTGCCGGTAGTCCAGATACACCTGCTGCTGGGGGCACATGACGACGTCGTGCCCGGCCCGCGCTGCCGCGACCCCGCCCTGGTAGCCGCGCCAGGACGACACGGCCGTGCCGTCGGGGAGGCCGCCTTCGAGGATCTCGTCCCAGCCGATGAGTCTGCGCCCGCGCGCGGACAGCCACTTCGCGAAGTGGCCGATGAACCAGGACTGCAACTCGTCCTCGTCCGCGAGCCCGAGTTCCTTGATGCGCGCCTGGGCGGCGGGTGACCGCTTCCACTGGTCCTTGGGGCATTCGTCGCCGCCCACGTGAATGAACTCCGAGGGGAACAGGTCGAGGACTTCCTCGAACACCCCCTCGTAGAAGCGCAGGCTGTTGTCAGTGGGGGCGAGTACGTTCGTGGAGATCCCCCAGTCGTCCAGGACGGAGAGGGCGGTGGTGTCGATGACGTCGGTGTTGCCGAGTTCCGGATACGCGGCGATGGCGGCCTGCGAGTGGCCCGGTACGTCGATTTCGGGGACGACGGTGATATGCCGCTCGGCGGCATAGGCGACGATCTCGCGGATGTCGTCCTGGGTGTAGTAGCCCCCGTGCGGCTTCTCCTCCCACAACGGCGAGGCCCGGTGGCCGAATTTCGTGCGCGTCCGCCAGGAGCCGGTCTCGGTCAGCCTCGGGTGGCGTGCGATCTCGATCCGCCAGCCCTGGTCGTCCGTCAGGTGGAAGTGGAAGACATTGAGTTTGTGCGCGGCCATCAGGTCCAGGTAGCGCAGGACTCCGTCCTTGGGCATGAAGTGCCGGGCGACGTCGAGCAGGAGACCGCGCCAGCGGAATCGGGGACCGTCCTCGATGCTCTGGTGGGCGATTCCGTGGGTGATGCCGGATCGAACGGGGGCGCGCCGGAAGGCCGCGGGGCCGAGCAGCTGGCGCAGGGTCTGGGCGCCCCAGAAGACCCCGGCCGGGTCGCCGCCGCGGATCCGCACGCCCCGGGTGGCGACGACGTCGAGCCCGTAGGCCTCCGGCTCCAGCGCGTCGTCCAGCTGCAGTTGTACGGAGTTGGGGGCGTCCCGCGGACCCGGCCGCAGCGGCAGGCCGAGGGCCGCGCCGAGGGTGGAACGCAGCCAGCGTTCCGTGGTGTCCGTGCCCGGGGCGGCCCACAGGGTGGTGTCCCGGTCGAACAGGAAGCCACAGCGCATCGGGCCCTCGACGGCGCGCGGCGCCGGAATCAGATCCATCACGTCAGTCCTTTACCGCTGCGCCCAGTCCCGACACCGGTCGTCGCTGGACGAGCACGAAGAAGATGAGCTTGCAGAAGACCGGCAGGGCCATCGGCAGGGTCGACCGCGAAGTGCCGCCGATGATGAAGGACTTGGAAGAGCGGCGAGTTCGTGCGCGGTCCGGAAACGGAACCGGAAGCGGAATCCCGTCGCGGCGGTCGCGGCGGTCGCGGCGAGAAACGCGATCGGTGTCGAGGCGATCACCACTTTGCCCGCCGAGAGAAAGCCACGGGAGAAGTAACGGCCGAATTCCTGCTGCCCGTTTCATGGAGTGCCTCTCCGGAAGATCATTGCAACATATGCAACGACGGTTTCACTCTGCACAACACACGGAGGCTAGGGACAACATGAACATGCCGACAAGAGGTCTCAACCACTCTGTGACCGGCGGACGCACTCCCCGCAACGCCACACCACGACAAAGGCCCCCGAAGCACGCCAAAGCGTGCCGGGGGCCCTGTGAGTCTCAGCCGGAGAGGGACCGGTTACTTCTTGTCGTCGCCGCCCTCGTCGCCGCTGCCCATGGACTCGTAGATCTCCTTGCACATGGGGCACACGGGATACTTCTTCGGGTCACGACCCGGCACCCACACCTTGCCGCACAGCGCCACGACGGGGGTGCCGTCGAGGGCGCTCGCCATGATCTTGTCCTTCTGGACGTAGTGGGCGAAGCGCTCGTGGTCGCCGTCGCCGTGGGACACCTGTGGCGTCGGCTCTACGAGGGTCCCCGTACCAGTCCCGCGCTCGGGCTCAAGAGTGCTCATGCCGCCAAGGGTACTGAAGCTCCGGGACATCAGTTGAGTGTCGGGTCGTCCGGATAGGTGGCCACCATCGCCAGCTCGTTGCGCTGCCGACGCAGCACCTCGCGCCACAGCCGCTCCGGCGCCGGGGACGACACGTCGCCCGGCTCGGACTCCACCACGTACCAGGCGCCCTCCACCAGCTCGTCCTCCAGCTGACCGGGGCCCCAGCCGGCGTATCCGGCGAAGATTCTCAAGGAGCCGAGGGCCGAGGCGAGCAGCTCGGGCGGGGCCTCCAGATCGACCAGGCCGATCGCTCCGTGCACCCGGCGCCAGCCGAGCGGGGTGCGGTCGCCGGACGCGCCGCCGGGGATGACCGCGACACCGAGTGCCGAGTCCAGCGACACCGGACCGCCCTGGAAGACGACACCGGGCTCGCCGGTGAGAGCCGCCCAGCCCTCCAGGATGTCGCCCACGCCCACCGGGGTCGGACGATTGAGGACGACACCGAGGGAGCCCTCCTCGTCGTGGTCGAGAAGGAGCACCACCGCACGGTCGAAGTTCGGGTCCGCCAGGGCGGGCGTAGCCACGAGCAGCCGCCCTGTGAGCGAGGACACCTCGGTCATGCCAGACATGATCCCGCATCTTCCCCCCATGTGGGGAGCCAATGCGGGTACGGGAGTGAATGCAGCTCAGGGCGCACCGATGCGCCCCCACGCGCACGCCCCGGGCGGTGACCGCACGTGCCCGACAGGAAACGGTTCGTGTTGTGACACAGCTATGACGTAGCTGAGTGGTACCAGGGCTTACTGGAGGGGGGCGATCGGCGATTACCCTGTCTCTCCGGCCCCTGCCCAACTCCACGGAACGCGAGATTCATGACCGTCAACGACGATGTCCTGCTTGTCCACGGCGGAACCCCGCTGGAGGGCGAAATCCGTGTCCGCGGTGCGAAGAATCTCGTGCCCAAGGCCATGGTCGCCGCCCTGCTGGGCAGTGCGCCGAGTCGACTGCGCAACGTTCCGGACATCCGTGACGTTCGTGTCGTACGCGGTCTGCTGCAGCTGCACGGGGTGACCGTACGTCCCGGTGACGAGCCCGGTGAGCTGGTGCTCGATCCGACCCATGTGGAGAGCGCGAACGTCGCTGACATCGATGCCCACGCGGGTTCGAGCCGTATCCCGATCCTGTTCTGCGGTCCGCTGCTGCACCGCCTCGGGCACGCGTTCATCCCGGGCCTCGGTGGCTGCGACATCGGCGGCCGTCCGATCGACTTCCACTTCGACGTGCTGCGGCAGTTCGGCGCCACGATCGAGAAGCGGGCCGACGGCCAGTACCTGGAGGCGCCGAAGGGTCTGCGCGGCACGAAGATCCGGCTGCCCTACCCGTCCGTCGGCGCGACCGAGCAGGTGCTGCTCACGGCCGTAATGGCCGAGGGCGTCACGGAGTTGTCCAACGCGGCCGTCGAGCCGGAGATCGAGGACCTGATCTGCGTTCTGCAGAAGATGGGCGCGATCATCGCGATGGACACCGACCGGACGATCCGCATCACCGGTGTGGAGAGCCTCGGCGGCTACACCCACCGTGCCCTGTCGGACCGGCTGGAGGCCGCGTCCTGGGCGTCGGCGGCGCTGGCGACCGAGGGCAACATCTACGTCCGCGGCGCCCAGCAGCGCTCGATGATGACGTTCCTGAACACCTACCGGAAGGTGGGCGGTGCCTTCGAGATCGACGACGAGGGCATCCGCTTCTGGCACCCCGGTGGTCAGTTGAAGTCCATCGCGCTGGAGACGGACGTGCACCCCGGCTTCCAGACCGACTGGCAGCAGCCGCTGGTGGTCGCCCTCACCCAGGCGACCGGACTGTCCATCATCCACGAAACGGTCTACGAGTCCCGGCTGGGCTTCACCTCCGCGCTGAACCAGATGGGTGCCCACATCCAGCTGTACCGCGAGTGCCTCGGCGGCTCCGACTGCCGCTTCGGCCAGCGCAACTTCCTGCACTCCGCGGTCGTCTCCGGCCCCACCAAGCTGCAGGGCGCCGACCTGGTCATCCCCGACCTGCGCGGCGGCTTCTCCTACCTCATCGCCGCACTCGCCGCCCAGGGCACGTCCCGCGTCCACGGCATCGACCTCATCAACCGCGGCTACGAGAACTTCATGGACAAGCTCATGGAGCTGGGCGCCAAGGTCGAACTGCCGGGCAAGGCACTCGGCTGACGGTCGGGGGACTCCCCGCCGACGGCACGTACAAGCGATGGGGCGGCACCCGGAAGTCCGGGTGCCGCCCCATCGGCGTTGTTACGTGCCGTACACCGTCCCGTGATGCACGGACGACAAGGTCACTTGCCCTTGGCGGCTTCCTTGAGCTTGGAGCCCGCGGAGACCTTCACGCTGTAGCCGGCCGGGATGTTGATGGGCTCACCGGTCTGCGGGTTGCGCGCGGTGCGAGCGGCACGGTGGGTGCGCTCGAAGGTCAGGAAGCCGGGGATGGTGACCTTCTCGTCGCCCTTGGAGACGATGTCGCCGACGACCTCGGCGAACGCGGCCAGCACGGCGTCGGCGTCCTTACGGGTCACCTCGGCGCGGTCGGCCAGCGCGGCCACCAGCTCACTGCGATTCATGTTGTTACTCCCGTGTTCTTCTTGCTGTTGGGGCGTGCCACGCGGCGAAGCCGCGGCACAGCGAAGCCGATGCGCTCGCGCCCAGGGACGCATCCTGCCCCTACCTGCGGCGGGAAAGCCAATCCGGCACCCGTAGGAGTCGTGAGAACACCCTAGGGAGTCACACGAAAAGCGCCTGCTCGGCCGTCACCCTAGAGGGCGCCCGACGCCAGGGGGTTCCGCGACGCGCCGGGGCGGGGGCCGCCGTGGTGATCCTCACAGCCCCCGCACATCAACGGTACGCCGTGGTCACGACTGCGCGGCGACCGCCTTCGCGGCCTCCCGCACCGCGCCCGCCACCGCGCCCGCGACCTTGTCGTTGAAGACGCTCGGAATGATGTAGTTCGGGTTCAGCTCGTCCTCGGTCACCACGTCCGCGAGGGCCTTCGCGGCCGCGAGCATCATCTCGGTGTTGACCGTGCGGGACTGGGCGTCCAGCAGGCCGCGGAAGACACCCGGGAAGACCAGCACGTTGTTGATCTGGTTGGGGAAGTCGGAGCGGCCGGTGGCCACAACTGCGGCCGTCTGACGGGCGATTGCCGGGTCCACCTCGGGGTCAGGGTTCGCGAGCGCGAACACGATCGCGTCCTCGGCCATGGCGGCCACGTCGTCGCCGTCGAGCACGTTCGGGGCGGAGACGCCGATGAAGACCTCGGCGCCGTGCACCGCCTCCTTCAGGGTGCCGGTCAAGCCCTCGGGATTGGTGTTGTCGGCGATCCAGCGCAGCGCCGAGTCCGGCGCCGCGTCCACCAGGTCGCCGCGGCCGGAGTGCACGACGCCCTGGATGTCGGCGACGACCGCGTTCTTCACGCCCGCGGCGATCAGCAGCTTGAGGATGGCCGTACCGGCCGCGCCGGCGCCGGACATGACGACCCGGATGTTCTCGATCGCCTTGCCGGTGACGCGAAGTGCGTTGGTCAGGGCGGCGAGGACGACGATCGCGGTGCCGTGCTGGTCGTCGTGGAAGACGGGGATGTCGAGGGCCTCGCGCAGCCGCGCCTCGATCTCGAAGCAGCGCGGCGCGGAGATGTCCTCCAGGTTGATGCCGGCGAAGCCGGGGGCGATCGCCTTGACGATCTCGACGATCGCGTCGGTGTCCTGGGTGTCCAGGCACAGCGGCCAGGCATCGATACCGGCGAAGCGCTTGAAGAGGGCCGCCTTGCCCTCCATGACCGGCAGCGCGGCCTTCGGGCCGATGTTGCCGAGGCCCAGCACGGCGGAGCCGTCCGTCACGACCGCAACGGAATTGCGCTTGATCGTCAGGCGGCGGGCGTCCTCGGGGTTCTCGGCGATCGCCATGCAGACGCGGGCCACACCCGGCGTGTAGACCATGGACAGGTCGTCACGGTTGCGGATGGGGTGCTTGGACTGCATCTCGATCTTGCCGCCGAGGTGCATGAGGAACGTACGGTCCGAGACCTTGCCGAGGGTGACGCCCTCGATGCCGCGGAGCTTCTCGACGATCTCGTCGGCGTGTCCGGTCGAGGTGGCCGCGATGGTGACGTCGATGCGCAGCTTCTCGTGGCCGGACGCGGTGACGTCGAGGCCGGTCACCGAGCCTCCGGAGGACTCCACGGCGGTGGTGAGCTGCGAGACGGCGGTTCCGCTCGCGGGCACCTCCAGCCGGATGGTCATCGAGTAGGAGACGCTGGGCGCCGTTGCCATGGCCGACTTCCTCTGCTTTCACCGTGTCGCGAAATTGTGCCGTCCGATCGTCGCACCTACCCCCGAGTAGGCGTTAGCCGCGTGGGGTTGCGGACGTTTTGTTCACGGACCGGCCCGATTTCGGAAAGAGACTTCCACCATACGAGAGCGGAACGGTCAATGAAAGAAGCCCACGTCACGATGTGACGTGGGCCTCTCGTACGTTCATGACACCGACCCGCCATGCTCGCCTCGCGGCAAGTGGTCGCTCGTAGCGACGAAGGTTGGGCCCGGGGGCTTGGATCGAGCCGGTGCCGTACCCAGGCTAACAAACGGATCCGGCACGGCCATTCCCGTCCGGAAGGTTCACAGGATTCCGTCCCCCGGTCAGTCCCGCAGGAGGTCCGGAATCCCGGCCGGGTCCGGCTCGTCCCGGTCCGTCGAGATCACCGTCAGCTGCTGGGTCGCCCGGGTGAGAGCGACGTACAGCACGCGCAGGCCGGCCGGTGACTCGTCGGCGATCTCCGCGGGCGAGACGACCACCGTGGCGTCGTACTCCAGACCCTTGGCCTCCAGGCTGCCGAGCGCCACCACCCGGTCGCCGAGCCCGGCCAGCCAGCGCGCGGCCTCCGCGCGCCGGTGCATCGCGACGACCACGCCGACCGTGCCGTCGACCTGGTCCAGGAGCCGCTCGGCCGCCGCGCGCACGGTCTTCTCCAGCGACTCCCGTACGACGCCGAAACGCGGCTCGACCCCGGTGGACCGAACGGCGGACGGCGACTCGGAGCCGGGCATGGCGAGGGCCAGCACCTTCGCGGCGAGCTCGGCGATCTCGGCCGGGTTGCGGTAGTTCACGGTGAGCCGGAAGCGGCGGCGCGGGCGGGTGCCCAGGGCCTCGTCGCGGGCCTCGGCCGCCTCGTCCGGGTCGGACCAGGAGGACTGCGCCGGGTCGCCGACGATGGTCCAGGTGGCGTGCCGGCCGCGGCGGCCGACCATGCGCCACTGCATCGGCGTGAGGTCCTGCGCCTCGTCGACGATGACGTGCGCGTACTCGACGCGCTCCTGCGCGAGCCGCTCGGCCCGCTCGCGCTGCGACTCCTCGCGCACGGGCATCAGCTCGTCCAGGCCGGTGAGCTGGTCGAGCGGGTCCAGGTCGCGCTTCTTGCGCGGGCGGGCCGGGGTGCCGAGGACGGCCTGGAGCTCGTCGAGCATGGCGATGTCGTGCACCGAGAGGCCGTCCCGCTTCAGGGAGCGGGCCACCTTGCGCACCTCGCCGGGGTTGAGGATCCGCCGGGCCCAGCGGCCCAGGCGCCGCTCGTCCGCCATGGCCGCCAGGACCGCCTTCGGCGTCAGCTCGGGCCACCAGCCGTCGAGGAACGCGAGGAAGCTGTCCTCCGTGGTGATGTCCTCGTCGAAGGAGGAGCGCAGCTCGGCCGCGAGCTCCGGATCGCTGTGCCGGCCGGCCGCGCCGGACCGCTCCCACAGGGCGTCCAGGAGCAGCTTGCGGGCGCGCGGGCGGAGCAGGTTGACGGGGGCGGTGCCGCCCAGGGCGTTGCGGCGGATACGTTCCAGCTCGTTCGCCTCCAGTTCGAGCCGGCGCCCGAAGGCGACGACCCGGAGCCGGGTGGGCGGACCGGCCTGGACACGCTCCGGTCCGGCGCCGCCGCCGCTTTCGCCGACCTCATCCCCGAACGCGAGCTGCCCGGCGGCGGCCCGGGCGCCGTTCACGCCGGGGCCCGCGCCGCCCGGTCCCAGTTCCAGTGCGCCCCGGGCCGCCTTGCGGAGCACCTTCAGCATCCGGTACGACCCCTTGGCGCGGGCCACCGCCGGGGAGTCGTACAGCGTGGCCTCGGCGCCGTCGACGAGCGAGCCGATCGCGCGGATGGCGACCTGGCCCTCCTCGCCCAGGGACGGCAGCACACCCTCGGTGTACGCCACCAGCAGCGGGGTCGGCGAGACGATCAGGATGCCGCCCGCGTACCGGCGCCGGTCCTGGTAGAGGAGGTAGGCGGCCCGGTGCAGCGCGACGGCCGTCTTCCCGGTGCCCGGTCCGCCCTCGACGTACGTCACGGAGGCGGCGGGTGCGCGGATGACCAGGTCCTGCTCGGCCTGGATGGAGGCGACGATGTCCCGCATGGTGTGGCCGCGGGCCTGGCCGAGGGCGGCCATCAGGGCGCCGTCACCGATGACGGGCAGCTCGTCGCCGTGCAGGGTGGCCTTGAGCTCGGGGCGCATCAGGTCGTCCTCGACGCCGAGGACGCGGCGCCCCTTGGAACGGATGACCCGGCGCCGCACGACCCGGCCCGGGTCGACCGGGGTGGAGCGGTAGAAGGGCGCGGCGGCCGGCGCCCGCCAGTCGATGACCAGCGGGGAGTAGTCCTGGTCGAGGACGCCGATCCGCCCGATGTGCAGGGTCTCGGCGATGTCGGCGGTGTTGTCGGGGCGCACCGAGCCCTCGGCCGGCTCCACGGCGGTGTAGGCGCCGTCGGGCCCCTTCTTCCCGTCCTTGCCGAGGAGCAGGTCGATCCGCCCGAACAGGAAGTCCTCGAACTCGTTGTTCAGCCGGTTCAGGTGGATGCCCGCCCGGAAGACCTGGGCGTCCCGCTCGGCCAGCGCGCCGGGGGTGCCGACCTGGCCGCGCTTGGCCGCGTCGTTCATGAGGAACTCGGCCTCGTGGATCTTCTCCTCAAGGCGCCGGTACACCCGGTCGAGGTGTTCCTGTTCGACGCTGATCTCTCGGTCCCGGACGGAATCCTGAACCGAGCCGACCGCGGATTGCTGAGCCTGAGCGGCCACCGGGCCCCCTTCTGACGTGCTGGGCAGCCGTCAACCGTACGCGAAGGGGGCCCGCGGAAGCTATGTGTCGGCGTTACGCGCCGACGTCGACCAGCTTCTTGCCGTCGAAGGTCATCACCTCGAAGTGATCGATGTCGCCCGGGTTGAAGGCGGCACCGCCGTGGACGTAGAGCGGCTTCTTGGCCTCTTCCGTCTTGGCGTTCTCGATGCCGTAGCCCCAGTTCGGGACGGACCAGGAGGTGACCGTCTCGCGTTCGCCGTTCTTGCCGACGGCGATGAGCGAGCACTTCTTCGGGCCGGTGACGTTCTTGAGCTGGAGGACCGCGTGGGTGCCCCAGTCCTTCTTCTCGACGGCGACGGTCGCGGTGACGTGGGTCGCCGGATCCGTGGCCGTCTTCTTGTCGCCCATGGTCTCGAACGCCGTCTGGGCGGGCCCCATCGCCATGTTGTTGTTGCCGCTGTCCGAGCCGCCGCTCGCCGCGAGGACGGCCAGCGGGCCGCCGACGATCAGCGCGGCCGACGCCGCGAGCATGAACATTGTGTGACGCCGCTTGACCGCGCGGCGCTCCGAGACCTCGACCACCAGCTTTTCCGCGAGTCGCGGAGAGGGCTTCGCGGAGAGCGACTCGCCTATCGCGGGCGTGCTGCCGGTACCCGGCAGGTCCGCCAGCGCGGCGAGCATGGGCTCCATCCCGGCGAGCTCGTCGAGCTGCTGGGCGCACCATTCGCAGCCGGCGAGGTGAGCCTCGAAAGCGGTTGCCTCGGCATCGTCGAGAAGGCCGAGGGCGTAGGCGCCGACGGTCTCGTGCTCGTTGGGCACCGGAGATCCCTGCCTGGGGCTCATGGGTCCAGACATACCCGGACCTCCCGCGCCGAATCCGCCGTGTCCCCCGTATCCACTCATCACGCCGTCACCCCCCGCTCCTCCAGTGCCAGCTTCATCGACCGCAGGGCGTAGAACACCCGTGAGCGCACGGTGCCGCTGGGTATACCCAGCGTTTCGGCCGCCTCATTGACGGTACGCCCCTTGAAGTAGGTCTCGACGAGCACCTCCCGGTGGGCCGGGGTCAGGTCGTCGAGCGCGTCCGACAGCGTCATCAGCCACAGCGCCTTGTCGATCTCGTCCTCCGCGGGGATGACCTCCAGCGGCGACGGATCGACCTCCTGCGGCCGGGCCTGCCGGCTGCGGTGGCCGTCGATGACGATGCGTCGTGCGACCGTCACCAGCCAGGGGCGTACCGAACCGGTCGCTCGATTGAGCTGGCCGGCGTTCTTCCAGGCACGGATGAGCGTCTCCTGCACGACGTCCTCTGCTCGCTGCCGATCTCCGGCGACCAGCCTGAGGACATACGCAAGGAGAGGTCCGGCATGCTCTCGATACAGAGCACGCATCAGCTCCTCGTCAGGTTCCGAGGGCTGGGACATGCGATGTCGGGCCCTCGATCCACGTTCATTGGCCACGGCCGCATCCTTGCGCACGCCTACCTCCGGTGTCCGGGGGTTCCCCCAGTCGGTCGCTCGCCCACGGGTACGGACAGGGGGTGCGATGCGTTCAAAGTGACGTGACAGATTTCTTGGAGGTGGCATGACGAGAGGGACATGGATACACATTCCTCCCGCGTGATCTTTACATTTCCGACACATGGGCCGGAGCGCCGCAGGTGACCGGGTCACTCGGAAGGCAAACGCGGTGTTACGGAAATCACTCCGCGACCGAATCGGTGATCCCGCCTCAGAAGTGGTGTACCGGACACTTGGTGATTCCGGGTCGGGTCCTCTTTCAGGCCCTATTTCGGGCTCTGTTTCGTTCCCTTTTCGGGTTCCGTTCCGGCACTCGGCCGGGGTCCCGGTCGGGGTCCCGGTTCGCGTCCACGGCCGTGCCGGACCGTCGGCTCACGCCCGCGCGAGAGCCGCCCGCCGCCGATGACGGGCCACCCGTTCGCGGTTGCCGCAGACCTCACTGGAGCACCAGCGCCGCCGACGCCCCCGGGACGTGTCCAGGTACACGATGGGGCAGTTGTCCCCTTCGCACTCCCGCACGGCCGCCCAGGTCACCGGGTCGGTGAGCAGCTCGACGGTGTCCCGGGCGACGGCCGCGAGCAGCGCCGCGCACTCCGGCGGACCGTCCAACTCCCGTACGAGCGTGCCGTCGCCGCCGCGCACGGCACGCGGGGCCGGCGGCGCGGTGTGGGCGATCTCGTTGACGCGGGCGAGCGCGAGGTCGTACGACCGCCCGTCCGCCGCGAGTTCGTTGTGCACCAACTGTCCGATCTGCCCGCGCAGTTCACGGAAGGCCACGAGCCAGGACGCGTCGGCGTGCGCCAGCGGGGTGCCCGCCGGGACCAGACCGGAGCCCACGATCCAGGCACGCAACGGCTCGACCGAGTCCAGCCGTTCCTCCGGATGGGTCGTCGTGAGGAGGTCCAGGCAGATCCGCCCGGCGTCGAACCGCAGCTCGTAGGGGGCCGTGGCCGTACCCAGTGCCATGTGCCTGTCACCGCCTAGGGGTCACCCGGGTCAGGAACCGTTTCCCTCTCTCACAGTGCCTGCCCGCACCCGCCTCCGGAACCCCTCGTACCGGCGTGGACGCACACGTATGCGGGTGCGCGCCTCGGCCATGTCCAGGACGCGATCACGTCGGTTGCCTGGAGACATGACGAAGGACATGACACTGACACGGAACAGCACGACGGGACGCCGGACGACCGCGGGTCCGGTACTGGGCGCGGCCACGGTCGCCATGGGTCTGATCGCCGGGGTCTTCTACATCTTCGCCTGCGCGGTGATGCCCGCCCTGCACCGCAGCGGGGACCGGGTCTTCATCGAGGCCATGCAGAACATCAACGACGTGATCCAGAACCCGGTGTTCTTCCTCGGCTTCATGGGGGCGCTGCTACTGACGGCGGTGTCGGCGTGGCAGCTGCGCGGCACGGCGGGCGGCCGCTGGGTGTGGGCGGCGCTCGCGGCGTACGTCCTGGTCTTCCTGATCACGGTCGCCTTCAACATCCCGCTCAACAACGACCTGGCCGACGCGGGAAACCCGGCGAAGATCGCCGACCCGGCCGCGGTGCGCGACCACTTCGAGAACACGTGGGTGGCCTGGAACGTGGCACGGGCGGTGCTGTCGACGGTGGCGCTGGGGTGCTTGGGCAGGGCGCTGGTCCTGTACGGCCGCGACTCGGCGGCGGCCGGCACCGTCAGTCTGTCCGGCGCGTGAGGACGGGGCCGCTCAGGCCGAGGCTGTGCCGCTGCTCCAGTGCGGCCACTCCTTGGCACCGGCCCACATCATCAGCCCGTCTGGGGGTACCCCCTGCTCGTAGAGCTTGGGGGAGATTGAGGACGAGGCCGTTCAGGCCGAAGCGGGGGGCTGGGGGCGGCAGCCCCCAGGGACGGTCACACCAGTACCGGGTGCCTGATCACGCGTCGGAGTACTTCGCGTCCGCCGCCGGATCCAAAGCCAACCGGTACCCCCGCTTGACCACCGTCTGGATCAGCCGCGGAGCCCCAAGTGCGGTACGCAGCCGAGCCATCGCCGTCTCCACCGCGTGCTCGTCCCGCCCCGCCCCCGGCAACGCCCGCAGCAGCTCGGACCGGGCCACCACCCACCCCGGCCGCCGCGACAGCGCCCGCAGCAGGGACATCCCGGCCGGCGGCACCGGCTTCAGGGCACCGTCCACCAGCACCGCATGGCCCCGGATCTCCACCCGGTGCCCGGCGATCGGCAACACCCGAGTCCGTCCGGGCAGTTCCTTGCACAGCAGCTGGACGAGCGGCCCGAGCCGGAACCGCTCGGGCTGCACCGTGTCGACGCCGCGCGCCTGCAGCGGCAGCGCGGTGACCGGCCCGACGCAGGCCGGCAGCACATCGTGCTGGAGGGCGACCAGCAGCTCTCCCAGCAGCCCCCGCTCCTCGGCCCGGGAGAGAAGGGACGCGGCGGCCGGCGCGCTGGTGAAGGTGAGCGCGTCCAGTCCGCGCGAGACGGTCGCGTCCAGCAGCCGGTCGACGGGGCCGATGTCCTCGGGCGGCATCCAGCGGTAGACCGGCACCAGCACCACCTCCGCTCCCCCGGCCCGCAGCGCCTCCACGAACCCGGGCAGCGGCTCGCCGTGCAGCTGTACGGCGATGCGGCGCCCGTCGATCCCCTCCTCCAGGAGCCGGTCGAGCACCTCCGCCATGGACTCGCTCGACGGCGACCACTCCTCCGTGAGCCCGGCGGCCCGGACCGCTCCCTTGACCTTGGGCCCGCGCGCCAGCAGCTCCACCCCGCGCAGCTGCCTGATCAGCTGCTCGCCGAACCCCCAGCCGTCCGCGGCCTCGATCCAGCCGCGGAAACCGATGGCGGTGGTGGCGACCACGACGTCCGGGGCCTGGTCGATGATCTCCTTGGTGGCGGCGAGGAGTTCGGCGTCGTCGGCGAGCGGCACGATGCGCAGGGCGGGCGCGTGCAGGACGACGGCACCCCGCCGCTGGAGCAGCACGCCCAGTTCGTCGGCCCGGCGCGCGGCCGTCACGCCCACGGTGAACCCTGCGAGGGGTCCGTGTTCCGTTGACTGGTCTTCGTCGTACATGGCTCTCGTCCCGCGGTCGAGTCGGCGTCCTGGCTGCGGATGTGTCACCTGGATGACGAACGAGCCTGTCAACGGCGCGTGACAGGCTCGGTTCGACTTGATGTCACCGGTGTTACGTCACACCTCGGCGTAGCTGAGCTGCGACTTCGCCTCGGAGGCAGTCTCGGTCCGAGCCTGTGCGGCCGGGCGGCGAAGGTATACGGCCCAGGTGACCGCGAAGCAGACGCCGTAGAAGGCCAGGAAGGCGACGAATGCTCCGGTGCCGGTGCCGTAGGAGAGGAAGGACTGCCGGAAGGCGAGGTTGATGCCGACGCCGCCGAGCGCTCCGACGGCCCCGATGAGCCCCATGGAGGCCCCGGACAGGCGCCGCCCGTAGCGTGCGGCCTCCTCCCCTTCCAGCCCCTTGGCGAGCGCCTTCGCCTGGAAGATGCCGGGGATCATCTTGTACGTCGACCCGTTGCCGAGCCCGCTGAGCACGAACAGGACGACGAAGACCGAGACGAACAGCGGCAGCGACTTCTCCATGCTGGCGAAGATGAGGACGGCGGTCGCGGCCGCCATGCCGAGGTAGTTGTACAGGGTGATCCGCGCGCCGCCGTACCGGTCGGCGAGCAGGCCGCCGACGGGCCGGATGAGCGAGCCCAGCAGCGGGCCGATGAAGGTGAGGTACGCGGCCTGCAGCGGGGTCCGCCCGAACTGGTTGGTCAGCACCTGCCCGAAGGCGAAGCTGTACCCGATGAACGACCCGAACGTCCCGATGTAGAGGAAGGACATGATCCAGGTGTGGGCGTCCTTCGCGGCGTCCTTGGCCGCGCCGGTGTCGTTCTTCACGGACGCGAGGTTGTCCATGAAGAGGGCGGCGAGGACGGCGGCGGCCACGATCAGCGGGATGTAGATCCCGAGCAGCAGGCGCGGCCCGCCGCTCGCCCCGATGATCGCGAGGGCGACCAGCTGGATGACGGGCACACCGATGTTGCCGCCACCGGCGTTCATCCCGAGCGCCCACCCCTTCTTCCGCAGCGGGAAGAAGGCGTTGATGTTGGTCATGGAGGAGGCGAAGTTGCCGCCGCCGATCCCCGCGAGCAGCCCGACGAGGAGGAAGGTGCCGAAAGACGTCCCCGGCTCCATCACGGTGTACGCGGCGACGGTCGGCACGAGGAGCAGGGCGGCCGAGACGATCGTCCAGTTCCGCCCGCCGAAGACCGCGACGGCGAAGGTGTACGGGACGCGGACGACGGCGCCGACCAGCGTGACCATCGACGTCAGCAGGAACTTGTCGGCCGGCGTCAGCCCGTACTCCGGCCCCATGAAGAGGACGAGCACGGACCACATGGTCCAGATCGAGAAGCCGATGTGCTCGGAGAGGACGGAGAAGAGGAGGTTACGGCGGGCGACCTTCTCCCCGGACGCCCTCCAGAACGCCTCGTCCTCGGGATCCCAGTGCTCGATCCAGCGGCCTGACCGGCCGCTCCGGGCGGGGGCAGTACTCGGGGCTGTCATGACGCCTCCACGGTTCAGGGTGCTCTGGCGCTCGGGTGGTACGAGGTGATGAGCGGTGATGAGTCCCGAAGGTAGGGAGGGCGCGTTTCCTGACTGTGCCTGTGAGTGACCGGAAGGGAACGTTGCTCTCACTCGGCCGGGGGGCCGTCGGTGAGGCCGATTCTGCGCGCGAAGACGTTGGGCTAGGGCTAGGGCTGAGCTTGCCCGTAACCACCGCCGTACGGCCCACCCCCGTACGACCCGCCGCCGTACGGCCCACTGCCGTAGGGCCCGGAGCCGTACGAAGGATCGCCATACGGACCACTGCCACTGCCATACGGCCCCGCCGGCCACCCTTGCTGCTACCCAGGCACCTGGCCCGGATGCGGCATGGGCACATGAGACTGATGGGATGGATGGGGCTGCTGAGGTTGCTGATAAGGCGGATGAGACAGCAGAGCCGAGTGAGATAGCTGAGCCGGGTGAGGCAGATGCGGCAGATAACGCACCCGCCCACTCGCATCGGTCACCGGAACGAACCCGGCGGCCTGAAGCCGTCCGGCGAACTTGGCATTGCGACGCCGAGTCACCAGGAACCCGATCCCCATGATGCTCATGAAGATGACCCAAGCACCCCCGGCGACGGCGAAGTTGAAGGCACCGCCGCCCTTCCGGACGGTGTAGAGCAGCAGGCCGAGGGTGATACCGCCGGCGCCGTACAGCGCCCGCTTCTCGGCGTTCTTGCCGGTGAGGTCGAACTGGATGCGAGCCTTGAGGAGTTCGAGCGCGTCGGGCACGTCGGGCGGCAGGGAGACTCCGTCCCCGGCGTTGGGATACTGCGCCCGGTTCTGCGCGGCACGCGCCTGGGCCTGCGGGCTGTGATCGGGCACGACGACCATCTTCAGCACGTTGTTGCGCGACCCGCTGTACCCCGCGTCGGCGTACTCGTACCCGAACTGCTGGGCGATGAAGGCGAGCCGGGCGAGCTTCTTCACGGACCCCATTGAATGGCTGAGCTCGACGGGCCCCCCGCCGGCCATCAACTGCAGCATCTTCCGCACTTGTCGCTTACTCACCGCACGGCCCCCGCTCCCACTGCCGCTCCACCCCACGACTTCACGCTGTTCACTTACGCAACTCGGGCAGTGTTCCACGACCGGGAGGCGCCACGGCCGAAGGGGGACACCGATTGACGCAACCTTGGCAGAGCTTTGAGCAAGACCCGCCCGCCAACCACCACGGGGAGAATGCCCGCATGGGAACAGACATCCATGGCTGGATCGAGTGCCGCACATGGGGCCTGGACCTGGAACCGGGAAAAACGGCATGGCAGCCGGCCATCACCCTGTCGATGCTGGGAATGCCGAGGGACTACGAAGCCTTCGCCTGCCTCTTCGGCGTCCGGGACTTCAGCGGCCTCTGGCGCCCGGTCGCGGCGAACCGCGGCCTCCCACCCGACGCATCGCAAACGATCCGCACCGAACTGGAGTCATGGGGCGATGCGGCGTTCGGCACCACATGGCTCGACTGGCCGGAGGTCGAGTCCATCGACCGGAACGAACCGGCCGTCCCCCGCACCACTCGCATAGCCCAGTACCGCCGCCACGAGGACGGCACCCTGCACCTGATCCACCCCTCGATCTGGACCAGAGCCTTCGCCCGAGCCACCGGCATCAACACCCTGACACTGAGCCCCACGGACATAGCCGACCTCCACCCAGAAGGCACCGAGTGGCAATCAGGCACCACCCTCTACCGAGCGGAACGAGACCGCCGCCAAGACGCAGTCCCCAAAGACGGCCCTGGCAACCGGTATGGACGGTCATGAACACCCTCGCCACCATCCACGGGGCCGGGGGCGTCGGCTTGGTGGCTTGGTTCGACGAATGACACCCGTCAGTTGGCTTGTCGACCTCCCGTCGGGGGCACGGTCTCGGGGACGATCTTCCCGCAGCGCGGTGCGACACGACTACAGGGCTGTCGCACCATATGCAGCAAGGCGGGTCGCAATAGCGGAGCTACAGTCACCTCCAGTGCAGCGACTTGGCAACTGCTTCGAAGAGCTCGACCATGGCATCCACGAAGGGGTCCAGCGACGTCGAGAACGTGAGTAGAAGAAACGCTTGCGTCCCCGGAATCCTTACCACGTAGTCGACGACCGTTATAGGTAGCTCATTGCCCGACGTGTCATCCGCATCCGGCACAGAACGGCTGCGCCGTCTGACCGCTGAGCCCGCATGCGGCAGAAGGATTTCATCAACTTCCCGTTGGCGTCCACCCTTGACTGCCAGGCCGAGATCCTGTCCCGTCGGCACCACGGTCACAAGTAGGGATGTAGAGAGAGGTAGCGGGCCGATTGACATCGTTGAGATGTAGAGCTCCAAACCGCCGTTCTCATAGCCCTCTTCAGCGTGGGCACGGAGGCTCCTAGCCAGTTCTCGCCTGATAATGGCGGCGTCATCCTGGCCGTCGAAGGTTCGCTCAACCAGGGCCCGGATAGGGCGCTTCCATTCACCAGGATCCAGCGGAATACGGAACCAGCCTTCGGGGACAATCAAACCATAATCACTGGGAGGGGAATGCGCCCCTGTCGGGGATTCCGTGACCGAATCCGTCATCCCTCATCCTCCTTGACCTCAACGAGCTCCAATGAGTCAGCCAGGGTCTGCGCCAAGTCCTGCAAGGCCTCACTGAAGACGAGGTTCGTCCAGGACATCCGGAGAACAAGGACATTATCCGCCTGCGGAGGCAGGGCGGCATATGTGACGGTCTCCATCAAGACTTTCTTCTTGAGGAACGAACCCTTCTCTACCGAAGAAATCTCCTGAACGCGCACACCCGGCCCCACAGGCAGGTTGACCTGAACCACATTCCGTCGATCCGGGAACGTAGGCAGAACGTCCCGCAGAAGGTCGGCGAGACGGTCCACGGACCGGTAGCCATCTGCGTCGTAGTCATGAACCTCGTAGACCGCGGTCACGGCTTTGGCGGCATCCACGACATAGGCGTAGGCAAAAGTGGGGTCGCTCAACTCGGACGTCTCCGCCAGGCGCTCCAACACTGACGAGAGCCGACCAGCCTCACCTTTAGGTGTTGACACGCCCAGATAGCTCTGAGCAGCCCCCTTGGACCACCGACTCAAGTCTGCAGCCTCCCCCACAGGGAGCCTGATGCAGCCTTCCGGCTCAGAGATCAAGCACTGCCACGCTGTACCGTCGTCCACTTGAATTCCCTCTGGGAGTCATGAGCCTACCGTCCAAGCGTTTTTCCACTTGTTGTACGGGTTATCCCATTCAGTGAGTCCGTGGAGCTTGTCGTTCCCGTCAATGATCGTTGCTGCGGCAGTGTACCCAAGCCAACGCCTCCCAGATGAACGCACATAGTCGGTGAACTTCATCCCGCCTATGCTCTCGAACTTACCCAGGATCGGCACTTCTTTGAGCGCATTGCTGGCCTCCGTCCATTCCGGATTACCAAAGGGGCGAGCGCCCCTCCAGGTGTTCCGACTCAACAGCCTCCCCACGTCCCCGAGACCCTTGAGCCCTTTCACGGCATCAACCGAATCCCGGTAGATCGCCTTCGGGTTCAGAACGTGCTGGAACTCGCCCATCTCCCCAAAGACCCCAGGAAGATCTCCCGCCAATCGCTGAGAAGCTTCCCGGGCTGCCTGGTTGGCCAGCTTCGTAGCCTTCCCCTTCAACGTGTTGGCTGCCTTCGCAGACCTACCGGCAAGTGAGTTCACAGCAAGGAAGTCGGCACGCGCCGTGCGGCTTGCCGTTTGCACACCTCTGACTCCTGCGGCAGCCGCCTTGCCTCCGCTCAGCGCAGCCCGCCCCAATCCAAGGGTAAGAAGAGCAACGCCATCCAGGACCAGGTCCGCGATGCTGGCATCTCCCGAAAAAACGAGAACCAAGTGACAGCCCAGAGATACCACAGTCGCCAGCAGGGCGATTGCATCCAGAACCCCCGCCAACGCCCAGCCAATTACGGGAATCCAACCGACGAGAAGTGAAGCCAGAGCACAGCCTGTGGCCACCCAGCCAGCGATATCAGCAACTGTCTTCAGAGCGCCCTTGATGTTCTCCCAGGTGGAATTCTTCAGTTTGTCACGATCAATCAGTTCCTCAAGAGCCCGAGCGGCTTTCTCACCTGCCCGGTTACGGGCATCATGCGCCGCATGCACCCTTTTGATGGCGTCTTCGATACGACCGTTGATTTCATCTCTCTTGCGGGTAAGCTCCCGTTGCTTGTCCTCGTAGTCATGTGCCGACTTGTCCAGCGCGTCAAGGGATTTATCCAGACAGTCCCGCTCGCCACGCTCCCGTTCGGCGTCGCTGCGCGCCTTGTCTGCCGCCTGCTGGGAAGATGCCAGGACAGATGCATACTTCCCATCTGGTTGCTCAGTCTGTTCACCGAGCAGGTCGGCCGCCGTGTCGAACCGGTCCAAGACCTTTTTCAGGCGACCGACGGTCCCTTCGGCATTCTTTCGGAACTCCTCTGCCGCTTCGCTCTGCCAGCCCTCTACACTGCAACGGGTCTCGATGTTTCCCGACTGCTTTCTGATGGTGTCGGCCACGGCACGAAACCGTCTACCCAGCTTCGCCACGGCTTCGGGATCTCCAGCCACGGGGTCCGAGTCGAGCTCGACCGGCGACCAGTCTTTCGGTCGTGTCATCAGTCCCCCTGGCTCTTTGGCTTCTTGTCCTGCTTGCGGACCGCATCAGCGAGTGCTGCGTCTACCTGCTCATAGGCGTCGGCGGCGGCCTTTGTAATCCCAGAGAGTTTCTTCAGCTTTTCTTCGAGCTTGGCGCGCCGGTAGTCCCAGTCGGTGGCGAAGTCGTTGAGTCTGTTGGTGAGTTCTTCGTGACCGATGACCTCTTGGTCCCAGCCGTACTTGTCCTCGTCGTCAAGACGCTCCAACTCGCCAACGATCTTTTCGATGCCCGTGGAAACGCTTTTGAGCACGTCGAGATCGTCGACTCTGGTCCGGTCACCCACAGATCCCCCTACAGCCGATCACTCAGCATGCGGCCCCCACCTGTTGACAGCCTGGGTCTCCTGTACCACAACGTCCTGCGCCGCCCCGAACGTACCGTCCGGCAGGTCGCCATCCGCGATTCCGGTGTGTGTCCAGTCAATCTTCCAGGTGATGGTGGCCTTGAGCTGGTGCGAGCCCGTACCCGAAGAACGCAGGTAATTCACTCCACAGGGTGGCGCTTCGTCAGCACTTCCCTTTGCCTCAGACTCACCAATGCTGCCGCCCCTGACCTCGCAGACGCCCGATCCGGATACGTCTGTGCGTCCGAAGTACCGGAGTGGATCTTGTGGGAGACCGGCTGAGCGGTGGTCGTCACCGACGCCGAGTATCGGCACGAACGCGGTGATGAAGACCGGCTTGAGTTTGGCGTCATCCAAGCAGACCCACGGGGGCAGATTGACCCTTGGTTGTATTCACCAGGGCCAGGCTCACCTTCGTACCGACTAGGTGAAACGCCCGCCTTCCTGCGGTAGGAAGGCGGGCGGCTAACGCGCTGATGCTGATGGCTGCTCTAGCGGTTGACGGCCTGGATCTCCTGGACCGTCACATTCTGGGTGGCGCCGAACGTGCCGTCGGGCAGGTCGTCGCCGTTGCCGTCGCTGCCGGTCCAGTGGATCTTCCAGGTGATCGTGGCCTTGAGCGGGTACGAATCGGTGCCGGACGAGCGCAGGTATTTCACTCCGCAGGGTGGCGTCTCGTTGGCCTTGCCTTTGGTGTAAGGCTCGCCGATGCTGCCGTTGTTGATCTGGCAGACGCCCGAGGACGGGTACGTCTCCGCGTCGGTGGTGCCCGGGTCGATCCTCAAGGACACCGGCTCCGCCGTGGTCGTCGCGGAGATGCCGAGCACCGGGACGGAGGCGGTCACGGACACCGGCTTGAACTCGGCGCCGTCCAGCCAGGCCCAGGTGGGAAGGTTGACCTTCGTGTCGCCCGCGGGGGCCAGGGTCACCTTCGTACTGGGGACACGGATCTCTTTGTACGCGAGTTCGGCCAGGATCTTCGGTGTTACCGCGTTCTCAACGTCAGCCGGCGGGGGATCGCCCTTGTCCACCCAGAAGAACGGCTTGGTGCACTTGTCCCAACCAGGCGGGAAGCTCTCGTCGACGTACGAGTCCCACCAATAACCCTTGCCGTCCTTGTCCTTGTTGAAGTCCTTGTACGGGTGGCCCTTGACATACCGATCACGCTGTTGGGCATCCCAATCAGCACCGGTCGAGTCGACCGCCCAGATCGGTTCCAGGTACGCCTTGAGTTGATCGGGTGTGTACTTCGGGGCGTACCAACACGGCGGCGGCGCCCAAGACGTGGTCGACGTAACCGCACCCACGGAGCTGCCGCTACCGTTCTTGGAACGGTCGTACACGATGACGCCGACCTGGGAGTTGAGGGTGTTGCCGTCAACATCACCTGACGTCTTCCCGCTGGGCGGTGGAGTCTGGGCGCCACCCCCGATCTTGTTGTCAGCCATGGCAGGAGTGGCACACGCGAAGATCGAGCCGATCAGTGACAACACGATCAGCGGCCGCGAGCCGGCACTCAGGGCTGGCACTTGGAACTCCCCCTTACTGACATGAGCTTCTGGATCACCCAGACACCCTTGTCGTTCTTGTGCAGCTGGCTGCTGTAGAGGACATAGCTGTTCTTGGTGACGGGGGTCTTATCGACCTTCTTCGTCTCCAGATAGAGGTCGTACGCCTTGCCCTGGTCCTCGCAGTAGACGAGTGACGCGTTGTCGGAACCGCTGATGTTCACCACCGGCTGGTAGTAGCGGTAAGCGCCCGTCGTGCGGGCCTTCGCCTTGACGTATGCCTTGATGAACTGCTGTGTCTGGGCTGCCGCTTCGCCCTCGTAGTAGTAGAGGTACGCCTTGTCGAGCGCGTTCTGATTAACGATCGCCAGGTCCACCGCCTTGATCGACTGCTCGCTGTCCGACAGGACCGCGTCCTTGTCCTTGTTGCCGGTCTTGGGCCAGTCGAAGGTGTAGGACAGGTCGGCGGGCATCTCGATCTTCGGGCGGTCAGCGGTGGAAGGATCCGAAGCCGTCGCTGAAGGCGACGCCGTGTCGCCCGTGTCCGCCCCCGCAATCTTGTCCTTCGGCTTGGACGCGTCGTCGTCCCCACCCCCGCCGCAACCAGCGAGCAGAAGTGCGGACATCGCACCGGCGGCGGCTGTCGTGAGCAGGCGGGGGCGGCGGGTCACGGTGGGCTCCTGGTGGGGCTGTTGAGGGTTGAGAAGCAGCCGATACGGTATCGGGGTCCGTCCTGGCCGCACCAGAGCGAATTGCTCACCCCGCTATCGCGAATCAGGCATAGCGGGGCAGACAACAGTCAACTGGCAGGGGTGAGGCTGGTATTGGTTGCCGTCCCGTGACATTGCAACGGGGCCCGAGCGGGAGCGCGTTGGCCCGTGCAAAGCGCCGGGGTGTGCTCCGTCGAGCCCCGTACAGGTGGTCGGGCGTCAGGCCTTTCGGCGGCTCCCGCCCCTCCTCACCCCGTTGGGCCACAGCCGCGGGCTCCGCTTCGCCGCCATGTCCTCGATCCAGCCGAGAGCAAGGATCGTCAGGCCGATCAGGGGCCAGACCAGGAGGAACATCCAGATCATGTACGTGGAGTCGAGTGCCCCCACCGCTCGATCGCTCTGCATGAAGGGCAGGTTGTACACCTGGTCGGTGATCGGGACCGTGGCCATGATGAGCATGTTGTGCCACTGGTAGATCGTCACCGCGCGGTTGTTGGAGAGGGTCACCCGTTTGTCCCAGCGACGCAGGGGGCCCGGCAACTCCCGCCACGACGGCGAGCACTGCAACAGGATGACCACGAAACCGAAGGACCAGCTCGCCTGGGCCGGCGGGATGTCGTTCAGGTCCCAGCCGCCGGGGCCCAGAGGGCCCGACGCCCACCACAGGCCGAACGCCATGAGCAGGGCCGAACCGGAGACCGCGACATAGTGGGGGATGCGGGACAGCAGACCGTCGTGGTGGGCGAAACCCAGACCCAGCAGCCGCCGTACACCGCGAAGTCCGTCACCGCGTTGCCCGTCTCACCGGGGATCGTGACCAGACCCGTACCCACGATCGCCGTCAGGCCCAGCGGGGCCAACAGCGTCGGCCACTGCGCCCTGCGGAAGGCCCACAGCAGCAGCGGCGACGCGATCACGCACCACAGGTACGCACGCAGGTACCACAGCGGCCCCGCCGCCTGCACCGCCCACGTGTCCTCCAGCAGGCCCGGCTTCGAGCCGATGTGCCAGGGGAAGGGCGGCGCACCGAGCGGGATCACGTAGTCGATCAGTTTCAGTACGCCCCAGATCCCGCCGTTGTCCGGGTCCTTCACCGGGTTCCAGCCGCCCGCGAACATCAGCGCCAGCGCCACCGCGCTGAACGCCCGGAGCAGGGGCAGCAGACGACCGATCCGGCGGGCGTGCGCCGCCGACAGCACCAGCATCAGGACGAAGCGGCCGATGACCAGGGACCCGATCACCGCGAGGGCGACCACCAGCACGCCGGTGACGTTGTCGGAGGCCTGGACCAGGAAGATCCACGCCTTGTCCTGCCACAGGTCGAGGCCGGTCACCGGGGTGGGGGCGCTGGGCGCAGGCGCCGGCGATGGCCATGCCGAGCCGGCGCCAGCGGCGGCTGCGGCGGCCGGACTCGTCGACGAAGACCGGCCCATCGGAGCCCTCCTGGCCCACCGGGCGCGCGGCGCCCTCGGCCGGGCTCAGCCGGACGTCCCGAGCTCCTGTACGTCTCCGAGTTGTTGTACGTCCCCGATCTGCACGGCGTCGAGCTGAACCGTCACTTCATGCGAGTCGTGGTTCGGCGGGCCGGCGGTGCCGTTGGCGGCGGGTTCGTCCCAGGGATCGCGGAGGGATCCCATGGCCCGGGTGGTGACGGTGGCGGACCGTCTCAGCTCGGAGGTGGTGCGGCTGTCGGAGCCAAGAGGTCTGTCGGAGCCGACAGGTCCATCGGAGCCGAGAGGTCTGGGCGAGCCAAGAGGTCTGGCCGAGCCGACAGGAGCCGACAGGTCCGTCGCAGCCCAGAGGTCCGTCGAAGCCAGGACCTCTGTCGAAGCCCAGGATCTCCGTCTCCGGAAGCGCTCCCTCCCCCGTCGGCCCAGGACCCCGTCCTGGCCGAAAGGCACCGGCTCCCCCGGTTTCCGGGAACGCCCGGGTGTCTCCACCCGTCACCGGCATTTCCGGGGTCCCTGGTGGATCATCGGGCTATTCCGGTTGAGCGTCTTCTCGCCACTTTTTCACGCGCGCACATCCCCCCACGGGACCGTTCCGGGTGCGCTTACGACACCGAGCACCCGTCGACCGGACCAGGCCCCCACCCGGCCCGAGCGCCCCCCTTACCACACCGTGCCCGGCCCAAGAATGAATCGCACGTGAGGGACGCGCCGTCGCCGTGTCTCATTTGTGGACCGACATCACACTTTCATCGGTGTCCGGAATCCATCCCTCGGTGGGCCGGTCCAGCCATCCCTCGGCGAGGGCGATCTCGGTAGCTGCCCGTCGAAGCGCATCGAATCCGGGATGCACCAGCCCCTTTCGCCACACGAGTGACACGGGCGACAAGGGGACCGGGTCGACGAGGGGCCGCTGGACGGTCCGTGGCATGGCCGGAAAGTCCACGACGGTGAGGATCGGATTCCGGGTCTTCGCCATGATCCGCTCGAACTCCTCGTCCCCGACGGCCAGCGGAAGGGGTGACGCGACGCGTATGCCTCGTCCCTCGAAGAGGCGACGGGCCAGGTCGGTCCACTCGGGGGTGCGCGGGTTCCCGGCGCCGGCGTACACGGACTCCCCGGCGAGCGCGGCCAACGGTACCGCCTCCAGCGCGGCCAGCGGATGGTCCTCGGGCAGGACGACGGCCATCGGCTCGTACCGGACGGGCTGGTGCGCGAGGCCGGCCCGCAGCGCCGGCGCCAGGCCCGCGAACCGTCCGAAGGACGCGTCGAGGCGGCCCGCGAGCAACTCGGCCGCCGCCCCGGTCAGCCCGCTCTCGTAGCGGGCCATCAGCTCGCAGTCGGGGGCGAGTTCGCGGGCCCGGTACAGCACCCGGCGGCCGGTGGTCAGGCCCGGGGAGTTGAGGTCGACCAGCAGGGGCCGGGCCTGCCCGAACGCGGCGAGGAGGTCGTCCTGCGCGTCGAGCACCCGACGGGCGTGCGGCAGCAGCCGCTCGCCGTCGGCGGTCAGCGTCACCTGCCGGGTGGTGCGGACGAACAGCTCGGCGCCCAACTCCCGCTCCAGCCGCCGCACGTCCCGGCTGAGCGCCTGCTGGGCGACGTACATGCGGGCGGCGGCCCGGGTGAAGTGGAGCTCCTCGGCGACGGTGACGAAGGCGCACAGGAGGCGGGGATCGAGGTGAGCGGGGGCGGGCATGCGAGCGAACTTACAACAGGAGTGCGTGAATCGGTACGGAGAAGGTGTTGGACCCCTTGATCCACTCCGGGCGACCGTGGATCCATGTCCCAGCTGCGCATGACTCCGTACCGACGCCTCTTCGCCCGCTCCGGCACCCGCGCGTTCACCGTCGGCAATCTGATCGCCCGCCTGCCCATCGGGATGTTCGGCGTGAGCGCGGTGGTGATGATCGCCGGTGCGCGGGGGTCGTACGCCCTCGCCGGCGCCGTCACCGCGACGGGGCTCGCGACGATGGCGGTGGCCGGGCCCGCGGTCGCGCGGCTCGTCGACCGGTACGGGCAGGCCCGGATCGCCGTGCCCGCCACGGTCACCGCCGTGCTCGCCAGCCTCGCGCTGCTGCTGTGCGTGCGCTACGACGCCCCCGACTGGACCCTGTTCGCCGCGTACGTCGCCACCGCGTCCACCCCGAACATCGGCGGCCTGTCCCGCGCCCGCTGGGCCCATCTGCTGCGGGACGACCCGGACGCCCTGCACACCGCGAACTCCTTCGAGCAGGCCGCCGACGAGCTGTGCTTCATGCTCGGGCCGGTCCTGGCGTCCTTCTTGACCGGGACGTTCTTCCCGGAGGCGGGGACCCTGGCCGGGGCGGTGCTGCTCCTCGCCGGAATGCTGGTGTTCACCGCCCAGCGCGCGACCGAGCCCCCGCCCCGGGCGCGCAGCCGGGCCGCGTCGCCGCTGCGCAGCCCCGGCATCCCGCCGCTGCTGGCCTGCTACATCGCCACCGGCGCGGTGTTCGGCTCGATGGAGGTCGTCACGATCGCCTACGCCGACGGGCAGGGGCACCGCTCGGCGGCCGGGGCGGTACTCGCGCTCCAGGCGGCCGGTTCCTGCGCGGCGGGCCTGCTGTACGGGGCGCTGAAGCCGGCCGACCCCCGGCTGTCCCGGTGTCTGCTCGCGATGACGGTGCTGATGTCGCTGCCGCTGCTGGCCGCGCGCACGGTCGGTTCCCTGTGGGCCCTGGCGGCGGCGCTGCTCGTGGCGGGGATGGCGACGGCCCCGACGATGGTGACCGCGATGACGCTGGTGCAGCGCCGGACACCGCAGGACCGGTTGAACGAGGGCATGAGCCTCGTCGTCACCGGTCTGCTCGTCGGCATAGCCTGCGGTTCGGCGCTCGGCGGGTGGACGGCGGAGCACGCCTCGCCGGCGACGGGCTTCGCGGTACCGGTCGCGGCGGCGGCCGCGTCCTTCGCGATCAACGCCGCGGCGGAGAAACTCCGTTCGCTCAAGTCAGGGCAGCCGGGTCGGCCACAGCAGCCCGGCCGACGAAGCCGTCGAGGCCTTCGAAGCCTTCGAGCCCGTCAAGAAGTCCGCAGCCCTCACTGAGGGCGCACACGCCGAGGGCCCGGTGGTCTGTACGACCACCGGGCCCTCGGTTACATGGGAATTGTGGAGATGGCGGGAATCGAACCCGCGTCCAACGGTGCGGAATCAGGGCTTCTCCGTGTGCAGTCCGCTTCGATTTTCTCGGCCCCGGAGATCACGCGGACAAGTCTCCGACGGGCCCAGTCACTGTTTGATTTCCCTCTTCACCCCGTGACCGGGATCAAGGTTTAGTCCCCTAGCTGATGCCAGGATCCGGGTCGGGAACAGCCCCGGGCTGACACTCCCCTGAGTAAGGGGCAGTCGCCTAACTACCTAGATCAGGCAGCGAGGGCGAACTGCGTCGCCTTGGGAGAATCGCTCTTAACAGTGGCGATTATTTTTTTCGGCCTGTGGTTTACGAGATCATGGCCGCTTCCTCGACACGCTTCCCCTGCTTCGACAGCCGCTGTCGAAACCGATCATCCCCATGTTGTTTTTTCAATCCCTCCGGAGAGGGCGCGCACCCTCTGTGGAGTGCAGGGCCATCCTACGTGAACAACGCAGGTCCGTGCCAGCGTATTCCTGGCGACCCGCGTGGGGCTACGCGCCCCGCTGCTTACGCTTCGCCGCCGCGATGGCGCGGGCGGACTCCCTGCGGTCCTGCTGCTCACGCAGCGTCTGCCGCTTGTCGTACTCCTTCTTGCCCCGGGCGAGGGCGATCTCGGCCTTGGCCCGGCCGTCCTTGAAGTACAGGGCGAGGGGCACGATGGTGTGGCCCGTCTCCTGCGCCTTGGCCTCCAGCTTGTCGATCTCCTCCCGGTGCAGCAGCAGCTTGCGCTTGCGGCGCACCGAGTGGTTGGTCCAGGTGCCCTGGCTGTACTCGGGGATGTGGGCGTTGTGCAGCCACGCCTCGCTCCCGTCGATCTGCACGAAGCCGTCGACCAGCGAGGCCCGGCCCTGACGCAGCGACTTCACCTCGGTGCCGCTCAGGACGAGCCCGGCCTCGTAGGTGTCGATGATCGCGTAGTCGTGCCGCGCCTTCTTGTTCTGCGCGACGATCTTGCGCTTGCCGCCCTTCTCGCCGTCCTTGGCTTTGGCGGCCGTCCCCTGCTGCTTCTGCTGGGACTCTTTCGGTACGTACATTCCCTTGGCCATAGTGCCGTCCATTTTCGCACTACGGACGGGGTGTGAGGGAAGCAGATAAACCCAGGAGCGGCGCTACGACGGGTCACCCAGTCCGCTCAGCACCGTCTCGGCCCGCTGCATGGCCCCCCGGTCGACCTCCAGGTCGGGGGTGATGCCCCGGCCGTCGACGCCATGGCCGGAGGGGGTGCGGTAGTGGCCCACGGTCAGTTCGGCGACGGAGCCGTCGGGCAGCCGGCTGGGCATCTGGATGGAGCCCTTGCCGAAGGTGCGGGAGCCCACGACGACCGCGCGGCCGCGGTCCTGGAGAGCGCCGGTGAGCATCTCGGCCGCGCTCATGGTGCCGCCGTCGACGACCGCGACCAGGGGCCGGGTGGTGTCGCCGCCGGGCTCGGCGTGCAGGGCGCGCTGTTCGCCCTCGACGTCGTAGGTGGCGACCAGGCCGCCGTCGAGGAAGGCGGAGGCGGTGGTGGCGGCCTCGGTGACCAGGCCCCCGGAGTTGCCGCGCAGGTCGAGGATGATGCCGGCGCCGGCCGGGGCCTGCCGTACGGCGGCGCGGACGATGTCGCCGGAGCCCTTGGTGAAGGCGGCGATCTTGATGACGGTGACCGCGCCGGGGAGCTTGCTGACGGTGACGGAGCCGGTGGACAGGCGGGCCCGGCGCAGGGTCTGGTCCCACGCGCGCGTGCCGCGTTCCAGGCCGAGCCGGACGGTGGTGCCGGCGGCGGCGTCCTCGGCGTCACCGCGCAGTAAGGAGACGACCTCGGTGACCGGGTGCCCGTCGACGCCGCGGCCGTCGACGCTGCGCAGCCGGTCGCCCTTGCGGATCCCGGCGGCGGCCGCGGGCGATCCGGACTGCACCCGGGTCACCTGGATACGCCCGTCGCGCTCGCGGCGGGCCCACAGGCCGACGCCGGTGTACTCGCCGTCGAGGGCCTCCTGGAACTCCTCGTACTCGCCCTCGGAGTAGACGGCGGCCCAGCGGTCCCCGCTGCGGCTGACGGCGCGCTCGGCCGCCTCCATGGGGGACGTGCCGTCGGCCAAGGCGTCGGCGGCGGCCTTCTCGACGGCGTCGTGGCGGCTGGCCGCACGGGCCGAGCCCGCCGCCGCCCGCCGGTCGGTGTGGCCGGGGTCCGGGAAGGCGCCGGTCGCGGCGCCGGTCACCAGCACTCCGGCGAAGACCAATGTCAGGGCGGCCCCGCGGCTCATGCGGCGGGGCTGACAGAACAGGTCACGGCCTGACATGCGGGTGAGTCTAGGACAACGCGAAGGGCCGCACGGTCGGTTGACCGCACGGCCCTCTTGGCATGCGTCACACCTTCAGGTACTTGCGCAACGCGAAGAATGCGGCAAGCGCGGGCATGAGGAGGCTGGTGGCAAGGATCAGCGGCAACTTGGTCAACACGGCATCCCAGCCGATGAAGTTGATCAAATTCAGCTTTTCGGACAGGGCCAGGCCGTGGTCGATGATGAAGTACCGCGCCATGACCAGGAATCCGCAGGCCACGGTGCCGCCGATCAGTCCGGCGACGGCGGCCTCCGCGATGAACGGCGCCTGGATGTAGAAGCCGGAGGCGCCGACCAGGCGCATGATCCCGGTCTCCCGCCGACGGCTGAACGCGGACACGCGCACGGTGTTGACGATCAGCATGAGCGCGACGACCAGCATCAGCGCCATGACCATCCGGGCGGCCCAGTTCATGCCGTTGAGCAGCCCGAAGAGGTTGTCCAGGATGCCCTTCTGGTCCTGCACCGACTGCACACCGTCACGCCCGTCGAAGGCGGTCGCGATGACCTGGTACTTCTCCGGGTCCTTGAGCTTGATCCGGTACGACTCCTGCATCTGGTCCGGCGTGAGGGAGCTGGCCAGGGGGGAGTCGCCGAACTGCTCCTTGTAGTGCTTGTAGGCCTCGTCCTGGGACTCGTACGTGACCTTCTCGACCACGGTCATCTTGCCGAGGTCGGCCTTGATCTGCTTCCTCTGGTCCTCGGTCACCGCGCCCTTGGCGCAGTTGGGGTCCGACTCGGCGTCGCTCTTGTTGCAGAGGAAGATCGAGACGTTGACCTTGTCGTACCAGTAGCCCTTCATGGTGTTGACCTGGTCGCTCATCAGGAGCGAGCCGCCGAACAGGGCCAGGGACAGGGCGACGGAGACGATCACGGCGAAGGTCATCGTCAGATTGCGGCGGAGACCGACACCGATCTCCGACAGTACGAACTGGGCGCGCATGGCGTCTGGTTAGGCCTTTCCGTGGACGTCTGCGGGGTCGGTGGCGGTCAGTGCTGGTAGCCGTAGACGCCGCGGGCCTGGTCGCGGACGAGGCGGCCCGCCTCCAGCTCGATGACGCGCTTGCGCATCTGGTCCACGATGTTCTGGTCGTGGGTCGCCATCACCACGGTGGTGCCCGTCCGGTTGATCCGGTCGAGCAGCTTCATGATGCCGACGGAGGTCTGCGGGTCGAGGTTGCCGGTGGGCTCGTCGGCGATCAGCAGCTTGGGCCGGTTCACGAAGGCCCGCGCGATGGCCACGCGCTGCTGCTCACCACCGGAGAGCTCGCCGGGCATCCGGTCCTCCTTGCCGCCGAGCCCGACGAGGTCGAGCACCTGCGGCACGGACTTGCGGATCTCGCCCTTCGACTTGCCGATGACCTCCTGCGCGAAGGCCACGTTCTCGGCGACCGTCTTGTTCGGCAGCAGGCGGAAGTCCTGGAAGACCGTCCCCAGCTGGCGGCGCATCTGCGGCACCTTCCAGTTGGAGAGGCGTGCGAGGTCCTTGCCCAGGACGTGCACCTGGCCGTGGCTGCACCGCTCCTCGCGGAGGATCAGCCGCAGGAAGGTGGACTTTCCGGAGCCGGAGGACCCCACGAGGAAGACGAACTCGCCCTTCTCCACTTCCAGGGACACGTCCCGGAGGGCTGGACGGGTCTGCTTGGGGTAGACCTTGGAGACATTGTCGAATCGGATCACGGATGCACCACGGGTCGCCGGGGGTAGATGTGCGTGACCATACGCGAAGCAGGCGCGCAAGCGCAGTCGCCGGTCGGGGTTGGATGATGCTTGTCCCTTTTTGTCCCGGGTAGGGATCGCGCCCCACAGAGGCCCGGGGAACCCCGCGGACACCCGGATCGGGCCCGCGGCCGCCTGAGCCCGGATCCACCCCTCTTCGAGCGACCCGCGCAAGCTCCGCGGGAACCTGGCAGAGTGGAGGGGGGAACGTTCTCGTTTCCGGAAGCGTTGTATGTGTGATGGCCGGCGCAAGGAGGGCGAGCGCATGACGTACGACCGGTTGGTGTGCGCGAACTGTGCGGCGCCCGTGAACGAGGGTCGGTGCCCCGTGTGCCGCGCCAACCGCGAGCGGCTGCAGCAGGAGAACTTCTTCGCGGGACTGAACCCGATGGCGCTGATCGCGCTGCTGGCGGTGCTGATCGCCGCGGTGGCGCTGCTGGCGCACCAGACCGCGTAAGAGCGCCGTGAAGCGGTGAAGGGCCCGGAGCGCCAAGCTCCGGGCCCTTCACCGTATGTCCGCTGTACGTTGCGTACAGAGCCGACTACCGTCAGGCAGCCGCTCCGCCCCGGCCGCCCACGAGGCGCGGCAGGATCCGGAAGCCGATGCCACCGGCGATCATGGTGGCGGCGCCGACGATCAGGAACGTGGTCTGCGCGGCACCCGTCTCGGCGAGCTGCTGACCGTTGCCCTGGGCCTGGGTGCCCGAGGAGGTGTTGTTCGAGCCGGTGTCCGTGAGGGCGGAGGTGCCCTCCTCCTGGGCGGAGGTGCCGGAGCCGCCGTCGGGGTCGTTGTGGTTGCCCTGGCCGTTGCCGTTGCCGTGGCCGTTCCCGTTGCCCCCGCCGTTGCCGTTGCCGTGCGTCGGGTCGGAGGTGGGCTTCTCGGAGGGCTGGGCCGTGGTCGGGTCCTCGGTGGGCTCGGTGGGCTCCTCCGTGGGGTCCGTCGGCTCGTCCGTGGGGACCGTGGTCTGCGACGGCACATCCGTCGGCACACCCGTGTCGGTCGGGCCCGGGTCCGGGGTCGGGTTCTCGTCGGCGCACAGGACGCCGAGCAGGCAGTCGTCCGACTCCGCGGCCGAGGCGGCGCCCGCGGCGGTCAGCGAGGCGCCGGCCGCGATCACGCCACAGGCGGCGATCCGCGCGATCCGGATCCGCGTCTTCTTCGTCATATGGTTGCTACCCCCAGTAGCTAATGGTCACCAAGCGGCGCTTAGGGGGGCCGTGATCGACGGGGGTGGCTGACGACGAACTCGTCTTTCACTTCCCCCGGTTCACATGCGCCCCAGAGATACGCATGCCACTCTTCACCCTTCCGATTTTTCAAACCAACGTCAAGGCCGTTGCGTGTGCAATGTCCGATGCTGGGCCTTATGCCGGGAGTTGCGGGTGTGAGTGTGATGTAGAACCCAGACAAAACACAACTGCCGCCCCGAGGGCGGCAGTTGTCATGTCGACAAAGTTACTTCTCTTGCTGCTTGCGCCAGCGAATGCCGGCTTCCAGGAAGCCGTCGATCTCACCGTTGAACACGGCCTCCGGGTTGCCCACTTCGTGCTCGGTGCGCAGGTCCTTGACCATCTGGTACGGGTGCAGCACGTACGAACGCATCTGGTTGCCCCAGGAGTTGCCGCCGTCGCCCTTGAGCGCGTCCATCCTGGCCTGCTCCTCCTGACGGCGCCGCTCCAGCAGCTTGGCCTGGAGGACGTTCATCGCGGTGGCCTTGTTCTGGATCTGCGACCGCTCGTTCTGGCAGGAGACCACGATGCCGGTGGGGATGTGGGTGAGGCGCACCGCGGAGTCGGTGGTGTTCACGCCCTGGCCGCCGGGGCCCGAGGACCGGTACACGTCCACCCGCAGCTCGGACTCGTCGATCTCGATGTGGTCGGTCTGCTCGACCACGGGCAGCACCTCGACGCCCGCGAAGGAGGTCTGGCGGCGGCCCTGGTTGTCGAAGGGCGAGATGCGCACGAGACGGTGCGTGCCCTGCTCGACGGAGAGGGTGCCGTAGGCGTAGGGGATCTGGACGGCGAAGGTGGTGGACTTGATGCCCGCCTCCTCCGCGTACGACGTCTCGTACACCTCGGTCTTGTAGCCGTGCTGCTCCGCCCAGCGCAGGTACATCCGCTGGAGCTTCTCGGCGAAGTCGGCGGCGTCCACGCCACCGGCCTCGGCGCGGATGTTGACGAGCGCCTCGCGGGAGTCGTACTCGCCGGACAGCAGCGTGCGGACCTCCATCTCGTCCAGTGCCTTGCGGACGGCGGCGAGCTCGGACTCGGCCTCGGCAAGGGTGTCCGGGTCGTCCTCCTCCTCGGCCATCTCGAAGAGCACGGCGAGATCGTCGATCCGTCCGCGCAGCGCCTCCGCCTTCCTGACCTCGGCCTGGAGGTGGGAGAGCTTGCTGGTGATCTTCTGCGCCTCGTCCGGGTTGTCCCACAGGGACGGCGCGGCCGCCTGCTCCTCGAGCACGGCGATGTCTGCCCTCATGCTGTCGAGGTCCAGAACGGCCTCGATCGACTCCATGGTCGAGGAGAGGGACTTGAGCTCTTCGGATACATCGAGGACTGCCACGCATCCAGCGTAACGGCTCCGCCGGGCGACCAGTGCCGGGCGGCTGCGCCTGGCTTTCGCGGGTGCTTCAGGCGCCCGGTACCTGCGCGGCACCCGGTGCGTGTGTGGGCCTTCCCGGGGGCTGTGCCCCCGACCCCCCTTCGGCCTGGACGGCCTCGTCCTCAATCGCCGGACGGGCTGATCGTGCGGGCGCCTCTCAGATGGTGGCCCTTGTCACGGTGTCGACGACGTGTGCGTTCCCGGTGGGGTGTCCGGGTCGTCGCCCGAGGTCGCCAGCCAGGCGCCGATGCCGAGGGCCGCGGCCAGGACCGCTCCCGCCACGGCCAGGGTGATCCTGCGGCGGCGGGCAACGGCCCGGTGGCGGGCCGAGCCGGGGCGGGGTGCCCCCGCGGGGCGCGGCACCCGGGCCGTCCCGCGCGCACCGCCGGCCAGCTCGTCGGGGCCCGGCACCCGCATCGACGTGTGCGTGTCACGGTTGGAGTCCGGCTTCGCGCCGGGGACCAGGGGCACCGCGCCGCGCCGTACCTGCTCCCCGGAGGCGGACGGCGTCGAGGGGGTCGCCTGTGTCTCGTCCGCCGCCCCCTCCTCGGCGAGGTCCGCGTCCGGCTCGTCCACGTCCAGCGGGGGCATCCCGGCCAGCGTCGGCAGCTGCTCCTTGAGCCGCGCCGCCAGTTCGGACGCCCGCAGCCGGGAGGCCGGTGCCTTGGCGAGGCACTGGACGATCAGCTGCCACAGCTCGTCCGGGATCCCGGGGAGCGGGACCACGGTCTCCGTGACGTGCCGGCGCAGCACCGCGCCGGGGTGGCCGCCGCCGAAGGGCGTGAACCCGGCGAGCAGCTCGTACAGCACGGTCGCGAGGGCGTAGATGTCGACCGCCGCGCGCGGCGGCAGGCCCTCCACGATCTCCGGGGCCAGATAGTCCGGCGTGCCGATGATCTTCGTGGCCCGGGTCCGCTTCGGGGAGTCGATCAGCTTGGCGACGCCGAAGTCGGTCAGGAGGGCGGGGTGCGCGCCGCCGGGGCCGAGCGGCCCCTGCATGTCCAGCAGCACGTTCTCCGGCTTCACGTCCCGGTGCACGACCCCGGCCGCGTGCGCCGCGGCGAGCCCGTCCGCCACGTCCGCGACGATCGCCACCGCCGCCTCGGGCGACAGGCGCCGCTCCCGCTCCAGCCGGGTGCGCAGGTCCGTGCCGCGGACCAGGTCCATGACGAGCGCGAGGTCGTTGCCGTCCACGACCAGGTCGCGCACCGACACGATGTGCGGGTGCTCCAGGCCGAGCAGGGCCGTGCGCTCCTGCACGAAGCGTCCGACGAGCTCCTGGTCGGACGCGAGGTCCTCGCGCAGCAGCTTGATGGCGACGGGCCCGTCCGGCCCCTCGCCCAGCCACACCGTGCCGGCGCTGCCCCGCCCCAGGATCTGGTTGGCGGTGTACCGGCTGCCGATCTTCCGTGCCAAGACTGCTCCTACCAGACGCGTGTTGTCGCTAAAAGTACGCGTCCGACGAGCCAACCTTCACCACGGAGGCGGAAATCACCCGCCAGATATCGACAAATCAACAGGCCAATCGTCAGTTACTGCCGGTAGCGTTCCCGAGCTTCTTGACCCAGTCGCTCACGGTGCCGGCCCAGTGGGTCAGCTCCTGCCAGTAACTGCGGCCCGTTCCGAGCCAGTGCTGCAGCGGACTGAACTCCCAGATCAGCCATCCCGCCACAAACAGGATGACGATCGTGAACAGACAGCCCTTCAGGCAGCCGAGCCCGGGGATCTTCATCGGGTTCGCGCTGCGCTGCCTCGGCTGCCGGGGCTCGCGCACCGGCCGCTGGGGCTCCGGCGGGGCGGCGGGCGGCGCGTACCGCTGAGGCTGCTGACGCTGCGGGGCGTACTGCTGCGGCTGCTGCTGTTGCGGATAGCCGTAGCCGGGCGGCGGGCCCTGCTGCTGCCGGCGCGGCTGCTGTTGCTGCTGCGGCCGGGCCACCTGCCGCTGCGGGCGGCGGCGCAGCGGGTCCTGGTCGGGGTCGAGGTACTGGATCTGCGTCTGCTCGTTGCGGTCGCGAGCCGCGGCCAGCTGGTTCTGCCAGGGGTGCGGCTGGTCGGGCCGCTGTCCCTGCGGCAGCACGGCGGTGGGGTCCGCCGCGCCGGTGTTCGGCAGGACGGCGGTCGGGTCGGCCGCTCCGGCGGGACCGCCGGTGTGGGGCAGGACGCTGGTCGCCGCGTTCGGGTCGTACGCGCCCTGCGCCGAGCCGGTCGGCAGCACCTGGGTGGGATCGGCGGCCCCCGGTACGGCGGTCGGCGCCGGGTCGGGGGCCAGCAGGGCGCCCACGCCCTCGGCGGCGGCGATCTGCGCGGAGTTCGCGTGCACGCCGATGCCCTCGGCGACGACCCGCAGGCCGCGCGCGAGGTTCTCGGCGCTGGGCCGCTCGTCGGGGTTCTTGCGCAGGCAGCGCTCTATGACCGTCCACAGCGGGTCGGGCACGGTGGAGGGGCGGCGCGGCTCGGCGCTCAGGTGCTGGTGCAGCACCTCGAGGGCGCTGCCGCCGGAGAACGGCGGGCGGCCGGTGACCAGTTCGTACAGCAGGATGCCGGCGCCGTAGATGTCGACGGCGGAGGTCTGCGGGCGGCCCTCGGCCGACTCCGGGGCGACGTACGCGGGCGTGCCCACGAACTCGTGGGTGCGGGTGAGGCCGGGGGAGTCGGCCAGGCGCGCGATGCCGAAGTCGGTGAGCAGCGGGTGCAGCTGGCCGTCGCGCTGCTGGAGCAGGACGTTGGCGGGCTTCAGGTCGCGGTGCACGACGCCGTCGGCGTGGCTGGCCGCGAGCGCGTCGGCGATCTGCGCCGTCATCAGCGCGGCGGCGACGGGCGTGAAGGGGCCGTTCTCGCGCAGGTAGCGGTGCAGGTCGGGGCCCTCGACGAGGTCCATGACCAGCGCCAGCAGTTCGCCCTCGACCACCAGGTCCCGGACCCGGACGATGTTCGGGTGGGTCAACCGGAGCAGAACGGACCGTTCCCGCAGGAACCGCATCACGATGTCCGCGTCGCTCGCGAGCTCCTCCTTGAGGACCTTGATCGCGACGGTCTCACCGGGCTGCCCGGGCACGGCCGCCTCGGCGCCCGCGGTCTCACGCTGGCGGGCTCGCCAGACGGTCCCGGTGGCGCCGCGTCCGAGCGGCTCCTCCAGGAAGTACTTGCTGCCTACCGGCCGCACGTCATGTGCTCCCTGCTGCTTGCTGGTGTTCCGACCACTGTAGTGCCGCTCCCCTGGGCACTACGTACGCGTTCCCGAGCATGTTCGAAGGAAAGACGCTCGCCTTGGTCTCCCGGTTGCCGAAGCCGGACGTGACCGATCTCAAGTGATCGCCGACGAGGTACTGGTCAGGCACTTTTAGGGGCAGAGCTGACCAATCAAGATCACTTATTACCGGGTCGCGGGCGCGTTGTCAGTGGCAGGTGCGAGGATGCCTGCAGTACTGGCCGACGTGCTCGTGGGGTGGGGGGTAGTCCGCGCCCGCGCAGAAGGGACCGCTGACGCCGATGCAGATCCGGCTGACCGTCGTAGACCCGCTTGGCCCGTCCCCGCAGCGGGGCCGTGCCGCGAGCCGCGACGTGCTGGTCACGGCGCCCGCGGGCACGGACCTGGCCGCGGTGGCGTCGGCACTATCCTCGGCGGTCTCCGGGGACGGGAGCGTGGGCCGGGAGGCCGGCGGCGCCCCGGTCGTCTTGTTCGCGGGCGCGGAGCGGCTCGACGCCCGCCGCAGCACCCTGGGCGAACCCCCGCTGGTCGACGGCGCCGTGCTGTCCCTGGGCGCGCCCGCCGATCCCGAACCGCATCCGGAGCTCGACGACGCCCCGACCCAGCTGCACGTGGTCGCGGGCCCCGACGCGGGCGGCGTCCACCTGCTGCACGGCGGCCAGGTCACCATCGGCCGCTCCGCCGACGCCGACGTCCCGCTCGACGACCCCGACGTCTCCCGCCTGCACTGCGCGGTGACGGTCGCCGCGGACGGCCGCGTCTCGCTCGCCGACCTCGACTCCACGAACGGCACCAGCCTGGACGGCACCCGCGTGTCCGCCCGCCCCGTGCGCTTCCCCGAGGGGGCCCTGCTGCGAATCGGCGAATCCGCCCTGCGGCTTGCTCCGTCCGGGGGGCCGGGCGCCCGGGTGGAGACCGTGCCGGACGGCGAGGGGTGCGTGCGGGTGGCCCTGGACGAGGCCGCGGCGGACGACGCCGCGGAGCCCCACGCGCGCGTGACGCACACCGCGAGCGGCGCCACCCCGGACGGAACCACGCACCACGCGTACGGCTCGGCGGGCTGGGAGGACCCGGACGCCCAGGAGCACCTGCCGGCGGAGGCGCCCGTGGTCCCCGGTCAGGGCGGCGCACCGCGGATCGAGACCCGGGGCTCCGTGAGCGGCGGGGCGGACACCCACGCCGGCCGCTTCGGCGTCGGTGGCCCGGGCCATTCCTTCGGGGCCACGCCCCCGGGCACGACGGCCCACGGCACGGCACCGGACGACGGCCTCTCCGAATCCGACGCCCGCGCGCGCGAGGAACGCGACGAACACCGGGAAGCCGCCCCCGGCGGCCGCAAGGGCACCCCCCTGCGGGGCACCGACGTCCCCCCGGGCGTGCGCAGGCGCGGGATAGGCAAGTGGGCACGCCGACTGGCCGGCGGGCGCGGCGAACAGCCGACGGCCGACGCGGAGGCGTACGGCGAGGAGGGCGGCGTCGAGATCGGCGCCCCCGCCGAGGGCCTGCCGCGACTGCCCGAGACCTGGCCGGACCCGGCGGCGCTGCTGCTGACGGCGCTGGGGCCCGGACCGCGGCTGTGGGAGCGCGGACCGGCCCACCCGGAGACCCTCACGGTGCGGCTGGGCACGGCCGACCGGGCGGTGCCGGGCGGCTCGGGCCTGCTGCCCGCCGTGCCGGTGACCGCGGATCTGCGCGAGGCCGGGTCGCTGGGCCTGGCCGGTCCGCGCGCGCGGCTGTCGGGGCTGGCCCGCGCCGTGCTGGCCCAGCTCGCCGCGCTGCACTCCCCCGACTCCCTGGAGCTCGTCCTGCTCAGCGCGGACCGCTCGCGCACCCTGGAGGAGCGCACCGCCGAGTGGTCCTGGCTCGGCTGGCTCCCCCATGTCCGTCCGGGCCACGGCCAGGACTGCCGCCTTCTGCTCGCCTTCGACCGCGAACAGGCCGCGGCCCGCACCGAGGAACTCCTGCGCCGCCTTGAGGAGTACCTGGCCGACGGGACGGCGGCGCCGCGCCCGTCGGCCGCGGCGCACGGCGACGCCGCCGACGGCGAGCGGCGAGCCGCCCGCCGGCCGTCCTGGGCCCGGGACGACGCGGACGGGACGGGCGGCTTCGCCGGGCCGTACACCGTGGTCGTCGTGGACGGCGACCCGGGCGGCGCCGGTCTGCGCGAGTCGGTGGCCCGGCTGGCCCTGGAGGGGCCGCGGGCCGGGATACACGTCGTGTGCCTCGCCGAGACGGCACCCGCGTCGCCCACCTCGCCGGTTTCCGAGACGTACGAGGCCGCGTGCGCGGTCGCGCCGACGTTCCGCGCCTGCGGGGCCGTGGCGCTGCTCGGCGGTGACGTCGCCACGGCGCTGCACCTGGTGCGCGTCGCGCGCGCGGACGCCCACGGCGCCGCGGCGCACCCCGTCGGCCCCGGCGCCGTCGCCGCCGTCGACGCCGTCTCCCCCGCCTGGGCCGAGCGGTTCGCGCGGGCGCTGGCGCCGCTGCGCACGGACGGCCCGGCCGGTGAGCGGCACACGCGCGTGGCCGCACCGCTGCCCCAGTCGGCGCGGCTCCTGGACGAGCTGGGCCTCGCCCGGGCCACTCCGGCGTCGCTGATGGCGCGCTGGGCGGACGCCGCCGACGACACACAGTCGCTCGGCGGGCGGGCCTGGGCCGTGCTGGGCGCCGGGCCGCGCGGCCCGCTCAGCGCCGACCTGGTCGCCGACGGACCGCACCTGCTGATCGAGGGACCGCCCGGCAGCGGCCGTACGGAGCTGCTGCGGGCGGTCGTCGCCTCGCTCACCGCCGCCGAGCGTCCCGACCGGCTGGGCGTGGTCCTGATCGACGGCCGGGACGGCGTCGGCACGGGTGCCGGGCACGGCGAGGGCCTGCGCGTCTGCACGGACATACCGCATGTCACGACCCACCTCACCGCCAACGACCCGGTCCGGATGCGGGAGTTCGCGCAGTCCCTGAGCGCCGAGCTGAAGCGGCGGGCCGAACTGCTCGGCCGGTCCGACTTCGCCGACTGGCACGCCCACCACGAGGTGTCGGGCCGCATGGTCCCGCAGCGGACGGCCACCGCGCGGCCCGCCGCGTCCGGGAACGGGGACATAGAGGCGCCGCCCAGTTCGACGCTGCGGCTGCGGCCCTCGGCGACGGCCCGTCAGCAAACCGAGGCCGCACCACCGTTGCCCCGGCTCGTGGTGGTCGTGGACGACCTGGACGCGCTGGTCTCCCCCGCGCTCGGTTCGCCCGGCCGGCCCGCCGCGGGGTCCGTCATACGCGCGCTGGAGGCGGTGGCCAAGGAGGGCGAGCGGCTCGGCGTCCACCTGGTGGTGGCGGCCGGCACCGGCGGCCGTACGGCGGAGACGGAACCGGCGCGCCGGGCCACCCTGCGGGTGACACTGGACGCCCCGACCGCCGGACCGGACGAACCGGCACCGGGACGCGGGCGTCTGACGTCGGCGGACGGACGCGTCACCGCCTTCCAGGGAGGCCGCGTGACGGGCCGCATCCCCCGCACCGCGACCCAGCGCCCCACGGTCGTGCCCGTGGAGTGGCACCGCATGGGCGACCCGCCGGCCCGCCGTCCCGTGCGCGAACTGGGCAACGGGCCGACCGACCTGGCGCTCCTGGCGAGCGCGGTGGAGCGGGCGGCGCGGGAGGTGGGCGCGGCGGAGGTTCCCTCGCTGCTGTAAGCCCCGCATCGCCCCGCATACACCCCTGGTCACGAGCCGGTCACGATCACCCGGTTGACAGCGCGGGTGCTCTTGCCGCCTTCGAGTGGCCGGGCGTAGACCGGACCGCACGGGACAGCGCTCGGACGTTCAACGGAGAACGAAGAACGGGGCAGTGATGCGCAGCAGCAGCAACACCATCCGGACAAACAGGGCCGTCACGACACTCGCCACCCTGCTCGCGGGAGCGCTCGCGCTCACCGCTTGCTCAAGCAACGACGACAAGGACGGCACCGAGAGCCACAGCACCACCGCGACCGGTTCCGGCCTCAGCCTTCCCAAGCTGGACGGCACGAGCCTGGAGGTCGCCGCCGTCTGGACCGGTCAGGAGCAGAAGAACTTCAAGCAGGTCCTCGCGGAGTTCGAGAAGCGCACGGGGGCCAAGGTCACCTTCGTGCCCGCCCAGGACCCGATCATCAACTTCCTCGGTTCGAAGATCGCCGGCGGTCAGCCGCCGGACGTCGCCCTGCTTCCGCAGCCGGGCGCCATCAAGCAGGCCGTGCAGAAGAAGTGGGCCAAGCCCCTCGGCGCCGAAGCCCAGGCCGAGCTCGCCAAGAACTACTCGCAGGGCTGGCAGGACATCGGCAAGGTCGAAGGCAAGCAGTACGGCGTCTACTACAAGGCCGCCAACAAGTCGCTGATCTGGTACAACGCCAAGGCCTTCGAGAACGCGGGCGCCAAGGAGCCGAAGACCTGGCCGGAGCTGCTGACGGCGGCGCAGGCGGTCTACGACTCGGGTGTCACCCCGTTCTCCGTCGGCGGCGCCGACGGCTGGACCCTGACCGACTGGTTCGAGAACGTCTACCTCTCGCAGGCGGGCCCGGAGAAGTACGACCAGCTCGCCCAGCACAAGATCAAGTGGACGGACCCCTCCGTGAAGGCGGCGCTGACCACGCTCGCGCAGGTCTGGGGCAAGAAGAACTACGTGGCGGGCGGCGCGGACGGCGCGCTGCAGACGGAGTTCCCGGCCTCGGTCACCCAGACCTTCACCGGCGGCGACCAGCCGAAGGCGGCCATGGTCTACGAGGGCGACTTCGCCCAGGTCAACATCGGTGAGACCAAGGCGAAGGTGGGCACGGACGCGAAGGTGTTCCCGTTCCCGGCGGTGGGCTCCACCGCGCCCGTGGTCTCCGGCGGCGACGCGGCCGTCATCCTGAAGGACTCCAAGGGGGCCCAGGCGCTGGCCACCTTCCTGGCCTCGCCGGAGGCGGCGACGATCCAGGCGAAGCTCGGCGGCTATCTCTCCCCGAACAAGAACGTGCCGGTCTCGGCGTACCCGAACACGGTGCAGCAGACGATCGCCAAGGCCCTGATCGCCTCGGGCGACGACTTCCGCTTCGACATGTCCGACCAGGCCCCGCAGGCCTTCGGCGGCACCCCCGGCAAGGGCGAGTGGAAGGACCTCCAGGACTTCCTGAAGAACCCGAAGGACGTCGCCGGCACCCAGGCCAAGCTGGAGAAGGACGCGGCGGCGGCGTACGGCAGCGGGAGCTGATCCGGCAATGACGTCGGCAGCGGCGGCAGGGGTCCCACCGGCCCCTGCCGCACCGAAGCGTCGCAAGAGCGTGACCGGCACCCGCAGGACCGTGGCAGCGCTCTTCCTGCTGCCCGCCCTGGTGCTGCTCGGCGCGCTCGTGGTCTACCCGATCGGGTACTCGATCATCCGCAGCTTCTACAACGCCTCGGGCGACGGTTTCGCCGGGGTCGACAACTACAAGGCGCTGTTCACGGACGACGGCATCCGCACCGCCCTGAAGAACAACATCATCTGGGTGGTGTTCGCGCCCACGGTCTCCACCGCCCTCGGCCTGATCTTCGCGGTGCTGACCGAACGGGTGAGCTGGGGAACGGCGTTCAAGCTGGTCGTCTTCATGCCGATGGCGATCTCGATGCTGGCCGCCGGGATCATCTTCCGGCTGGTGTACGACCAGGACCCGGACAAGGGTGTCGCCAACGCCGTGTGGGTCGGCGTCCACGACACCTTCGCCCAGTCGTCCGCGTTCCCCAAGGCCCACCCGGGCCGCGAGTCGCCGCTGGTCGCGCGGGACGGCGGGTTCATCACCAAGGCGCCCGTGCACACCGGCCAGGTCGTCGCCCTCCCCCTCGTCGGCGTGGCCCCCGACCAGATGCCCGACGGCGCGAAGAAGGCCGCCGCGGCGAAGCCGGACCCCGCCGGGATCACCGGCACCACCTGGCAGGACTTCACACGGGGCAAGGGCGTCGGACGGCTGGGCGCCCCCGACCCCACCGAACTCGGCTACTCCGGGATGAAGATCGAGGCGGTCCTGGACGGCAAGGTGGTGGCCACGACGAAGGCGGCCTCCGACGGCACCTTCACCCTCCCGGCCAAGGCCGACGGCGCGCTGCTGCGGCTTCCGGCGGGCAACTTCAAGGAGCCGTACAACGGCGTCGAGTGGCTCGGCCCCTCGCTGGTCACCCCGGCCATCATCGGCTCGTACGTGTGGATGTGGGCGGGCTTCGCGATGGTGCTGATCGCGGCCGGGCTCGCCGGCATCCCCCGGGAGTTGCTGGAGGCGGCGCGCGTCGACGGGGCGAACGAGTGGCAGGTGTTCCGGCGGGTCACGGTCCCGCTGCTCGCGCCGGTCCTCGCGGTCGTCGCCGTCACGCTGATGATCAATGTGCTGAAGGTCTTCGACCTGGTGTTCATCATCGCGCCGGGCTCGTCCCAGGACGACGCGAACGTGCTCGCCCTGGAGCTGTACCGGAAGGGCTTCGCGGAGGACCAGCCGGGCATCGCGAGCGCCATCGCGGTGTTCCTGCTGCTGCTCGTGATCCCGGTGATGGCGTTCAACATCCGCAGGCTCAGGCGGGAGGTCAGGCGATGACGACCCATGCCGGAAGCATCGGCAAGGTGGCTCCCGCGCAGACGGTGAAGGCCCGGCGGTCGCTCGGCTCGCGGATCGCAGAGAAGTTCAGCGGCGGTCTGGTCCGGGTGTTCCTGATCGTCGTCGGCCTGTTCTGGCTGGTGCCGACCATCGGTCTGCTCGTCTCCTCGCTGCGCACGCCCGAGGACATGAGCGCCAGCGGCTGGTGGAAGGTGTTCACCGAGCCCTCCCAGCTCACCTTCGACAGCTACCAGAAGCTGCTGGAGAACAGCGACATCACCGACTCCCTGGTGAACACGCTGCTGATCACCGTCCCGGCGACGATCCTGGTCGTCGTCATCGGCTCGCTCGCGGGCTACGCGTTCGCGTGGATGGAGTTCCCGGGCCGCGACTGGTGGTTCCTGGGCGTGGTCAGTCTGCTGGTCGTCCCGGTGCAGGTGGCGCTGATCCCGATCGCCGAACTCTTCGGCAGGATCGGGCTGTTCGGGACGATCTTCGGGGTGATCCTGTTCCACGTGGGCTACGGCCTGCCCTTCGCGGTGTTCCTGCTGCGGAACTTCTTCGCGGAGATCCCACGGGAGCTCCTGGAGGCGGCCCGCCTGGACGGCGCCGGTGAACTGCGGCTGTTCGCCCGGGTGGTGATGCCGCTGGGCGGGCCCGCCATCGCGAGCCTCGGCATCTTCCAGTTCCTGTGGGTGTGGAACGACCTGCTGGTCGCCCTGGTGTTCACCAAGTCGGGCACCCAGCCGATCACGGTCGCGCTGCAGACGCAGGTACGCCAGTTCGGCAACAACATCGACGTCCTGGCGCCCGGCGCGTTCATCTCCATGGTGATCCCACTGGCCGTGTTCTTCGCGTTCCAGCGGCAGTTCGTGTCGGGCGTCATGGCGGGTGCCGTCAAGTAACGGACGGACCAACACATCAGGGCACACGAGAAGGGCGAGTCGGCCACCGGCTCGCCCTTCGGAGTTCACCCGGCATCCCCCACATGCCGTACGAACCGTAACCAATTCACTCCATCGGCCGTTCCCGGGCAGAACGCCCGCGCCGACCGACCCATGGATGTCCCTTGCCCAGGTTCAGTGTCATTGTCCCCGCGTACAAGGTCCAGGCGTATCTGTCCGAATGCCTGGACTCGGTGCTCACGCAGTCGTATCCCGATCTCGAACTCATCGCGGTGAACGACTGCTCGCCGGACGCCTGCGGGGCGATCATCGACGAGTACGCGGCCCGCGACGCACGGGTGCGACCGGTGCACCTGCGCGAGAACCAGGGGCTCGGCCCGGCACGCAACGTCGGCATGGAGCACGCGAGGGGCGACTACCTGCTCTTCCTGGACAGCGACGACACGCTGACCCCGGACGCGCTGCGCGCCATCGCCGACCGGATCAAGGAGACCGACGAACCGGACCTCCTGGTCTACGACTACGCGCGCACCTACTGGTCCGGCGAGGCCGTCCGCAACCAGGTCTCGCTCGCGCTGACCGAGCAGGGCCCGGCCCCGTTCCGGCTGGCGGACCGCCCCGGGCTGCTGCGGGTGCTGATGGTGGCCTGGAACAAGGCGTACCGGCGGGAGTTCGTCGAGCGCGAGGGGTTCGTGTTCCCGCCGGGCTACTACGAGGACACCCCGTGGACCTACCCGGTCCTGATGACGGCGGAGTCGATCGCGACGCTGGACCGGGTCTGCGTGCACTACCGCCAGCGCCGGCAGGGCAACATCCTGTCCACCACCAGCCGCAAGCACTTCGACATCTTCGAGCAGTACGACCGCGTCTTCGCGTTCGTCGAGGAGCGGCCCGAACTCGCCCCGTGGCGACCGGTGTTGTTCCGCCGCATGATCGACCACTTCTCGACCGTGTTCACCCGGCGCGACCGGCTGCCGCGCGGCACCCGCGCCGAGTTCCTGCGCCGGGCCCGCGCCCACTACCGCCGCCACCATGCCCCCGGCGCCCCGGTCCCGCTGCGCTCCCGGCTCCGGCACACCCTGGTCCGCCTGGGCCTGCACCGCACCTACCGCATGCTCCAGCTGGCCATGTCCGCGCGCCGCCGCGCCCGCAAGCTCGCCGCGCAGCTCACCCGCGCCACCCGGGCGGCCGCCCTCCAGCTGCACTACCGCGTCCAGCTGCGCCTCCCGCTGCGCGTGGACCGTGCCGTCTTCGCCGCCTCCTGGGGACGCGGCCACTCCTGCAACCCGGGCGCCCTGGAGGCCGCGTTCCGCAGCCACGCCCCGCACATCCGCACGGCGTGGATCGCCCGCCCGGAGCACCACCACACGCTCCCGCCGGGCCCGCGCCGGCTGCGTCCCGGCACGGCCGCCTACTGGACGGCGCTGGCCCGCTCCAAGTACCTCGTCAACAACGTCAACTTCGACCGCCGGCTGGTCAAGCGCCCGGGCCAGGTCTTCGTCCAGACCCAGCACGGCACCCCCCTCAAGCACATGGGCCTCGACCTCCAGGAACGCCCGGCGGCCGCCCGGAACACGGACTTCGCGGCCCTGCTGAGGGGCGTCGACAAGTGGGACTACCTGCTGTCCGCCAACCGGCACACCACCCTGACCTGGGAGCGCGTCTACCCCGGCCGCTACACCACGCTGGAGTACGGCTACCCGCGCAACGACGTCTTCCAGAAGGCCACTTCGGCGGACGTGTCCCGACTGCGCGAGGAACTCGGCGTCCCGGAGGGCTCGGTGGCGCTCCTGTACGCGCCCACCCACCGCGACTACCGCCGCACCCAGTGCGCCGCCCTCGACCTGGAGCGTGTGGCGCGCCGCCTCGGCCCGCGCTTCGTGATCCTGGCCCGCGCCCACCTCTGGCACGCGGGCCCTCTCGCGCAGGGCCAGGGCCCGCGGATCATCGACGTGAGCGACCACCCGAGCGTCGAGTCCCTCTGCCTCGCCTCGGACGCGCTGATCACCGACTACTCGTCGATCATGTTCGACTACGCCAACCTGGACCGGCCGATCGTCATCCACGCCGACGACTGGGAGGCGTACGAGGCCGCCCGCGGCGCCTACTTCGACCTGCGCTCCTTCCCGCCGGGCGCGGTCGCGCGCGGCGAGGACGAGCTGATCGACATCTTCGCGACCGACCACTGGCGCGGCTCGCGCTCCAGCCAGCTGCGGGCCACGTTCCGGGAGCGGTTCTGCCCGTACGACGACGGGCGCGCCGCCGAACGGGTCGTACGGCACGTCGTGCTGGGCGAGACGACGGGGCTGCCGGCGTTCATCCCGCTCGCCGAGCGCCACCCCGTGCCGTCGGCGGCCTCGGCCCTCACCCGGCCCCCGCTCGCAACCCTGTCGCAACCTTCTGCCCCTCTCCCCGTCACCGAGAGCCACTGAACGCCGTTTGGCCTATCGGGAGTACCGATGCCCCCCAACACCTCGCGGCCCACCCCGACCCGGCCGTCCACCTGGCGGCCGGCCGGGCGGCCCGGCCGCCTCCGTACGGCCTGAACCCCAGGACGACAGGGCCTGGACGTCAGGACAGACACAAGAAAGAGCAGAATGCCCCGCTTCAGCATCATCGTCCCGTCCCATGGGGTCGCCGGCCGGCTGTCCCAGGCGCTGGACTCGGTCCTCGCGCAGTCCTTCGGCGACCTGGAGCTGATCCCGGTCTGCGACGCGCCGGACTCACCGGCCGCGGACGTCGTCGCCGGCCGTGCCGAGCGGGACTCCCGGGTGACCGTCGTGTACTCGCCGCCCTCCGCCGGGCCGGGTGGGGCGCGCAACACCGGGATGCGGGCGGCGACCGGCGCGTATCTGCTGTTCCTCGACGGCGACGACCTGCTGCTGCCCGGGGCGCTCGCGGCCCTCGACGCCCGGCTCGCCGGGACCGGCGACGTCGACGTGCTCTACTTCGAGCACGAGCGGACGCCGTGGTGGGAGGGCGAGCCCACCAACCCCGCGGCACCCCTGCTGGCCGGGGCGCCGAAGGGCGCGTTCCCCCCGGCCCGGGCGCCGCGGCTGACCGGCGTCCCGCTCCCGGCGTGGAGCGCCGCCTACCGCCGCTCCTTCGTCGCCGCACAGCACATCACCTTCCCCGAAGGACACTTCACGGACCTCGGCTGGGGCGGGCTGACCACGATCGCCGCCGAGCGGATCGCCGTCCTCGGCTCGGTGCTCGTCCGCCACCGGCTGCGGCGCCAGGGCAGCAGGCTCAACCTGCCGGGCGCGCACCAGCACCAACTCCTCGACCAAGTGGACCTGGTACTGACCCGGGCCGCCGAACAAGGGCTCGACGCGGAGCGGTCGCGGCCGCTGTTCGAGCAGCTGTTCGCGGTCGTCCTGAAGACCGCCTCCCGCCCCGAGCGACTGCCCTCCGGGCACCGGGCCTTCTTCCGCAGCGCCCGCCGTCTCTACCGCCACCACCGCCCGGCCGGCTTCCGGGTGCCGGACGGGAGCGTGGGCGTACAGCACCGACTGTTGGCGGCGGGGGCGTACACGGCGTTCCGCGCGCTGCGGGGCGCCAACCAGGTGGCGGCGAAGGCGGTCGAGCGCCTGCCGCGTCCCCGCATGCTGCGCACGCGGCTGCTCTACCGCGGTCAGCTGCGCCGCCCCCTCGACCCGCGGCTCGCCGTGTACTGCGCGTACTGGGGTCGCGGCTACGCCTGCAGTCCGGCCGCGATCCACGCCAAGGCCCGTGAACTCGCCCCGCACATCCGCTCGGTGTTCCTGGTCGAGGCCGACCAGGCGCACACGATGCCGCGGGACGTCGACCACGTGGTGATCGGCAGCCGCCGCTACTGGGAGGTGCTGGCCCGCGCGAAGTACCTGATCAACAACGCCAACTTCGCCGAGGGCGTGGTCAAGCGGCCGGGCAGCGTCCATCTGCAGACCCAGCACGGCACCCCGCTGAAGAAGATGGGCGTGGACCAGTCGACGTACCCGGTGGTGGCCGCCCAGACCGGCAGTTTCGCCAAGCTGCTCGGCCGGGTCGACCGCTGGGACTTCAACCTCTCCTCCAACCGCCACTCCACCCAGATGTGGGAGCGCGCCTTCCCCGGCTCGTACGAGGCGCTGGAGTACGGCTATCCGCGCAACGACGTCTTCTACTCGGCGACCGCGGACGACGTCGCCCGGATCCGGCGCGAACTCGGCGTCCCGGAGGGCAGCACCGCCGTCCTGTACGCGCCCACCCACCGCGACCACCACACCGGCTTCGAGACCGGCCTCGACCTGGAGGCCTTCTGCGAGGCGGCCGGCGAGGACGTGGTCGTACTGCTGCGCGCCCACTACTTCTACGACCGGGGTCCGGGCCGCCACAGCGGCCGGATCATCGACGTCACCGGGCACCGCTCCTCCGAGGACGTGTGCCTGGCCGCGGACGCGCTGGTCACCGACTACTCGTCGATCATGTTCGACTACGCCAACCTGGACCGGCCGATCGTCGTGTACGCCGACGACTGGGAGGTCTACCGGGAGACGCGGGGCGTCTACTTCGACCTCATGGCCGAGCCGCCGGGCCCGGTGGCCCGCACGCCCGGGGAGCTGGCGCGCGTCTTCCACGACGGCTCGTACCGGGGGCCGGAGTCCAGGGCGCTGCGGGCCGCGTTCCGGGAGCGGTTCTGCCCGTTCGACGACGGGCGGGCCGCCGAGCGCGTCGTACGGCGGGTGCTGCTCGGCGAGCCGCCGGAGGCGATCCCGCCCGTGATCCCGCTCGCGGAGCGCATCCCCGCCCCCGCCGCCGCGACCCTCGTCAGGAGCTGACCCGCCGTGCCCCGCTTCAGCGTCATCGTCCCCTGTTACAAGGTGCAGGGCTTCCTGCGCGAATGCCTCGACTCGGTCCTGGAGCAGTGCTTCCACGACATCGAGCTGATCGCCGTGAACGACTGCTCGCCGGACGGCTGCGCCGCGATCCTCGACGAGTACGCGGCCCGCGACCCGCGCGTGAAGGTGCTGCACCTGCCGGAGAACGTGGGCCTCGGCCGCGCCCGCAACGCCGGACTCCCCAAGGCCACCGGCGACTTCCTCTTCTTCCTGGACAGCGACGACACCCTCACGCCCGGCGCGCTGCGCGCGATCGCCGACCGCCTGGACGAGGCCGGCGACCCGGACGTGCTGGTCTTCGACTACGCGCGCACCTACTGGTGGGGCGGGACGCGTCGCAACGTCCTCGCCCATGTGCTGGCCGAGGCGGGCGACGGCACCTTCACCGCGGCCGACCATCCGGAGATCCTCGACCTGCTGATGGTGGTGTGGAACAAGGTCTACCGGCGCGACTTCGTCGAGGAGAACGGGTTCCGCTTCCCGCCCGGCTACTACGAGGACACCCCCTGGACGTTCCCGGTGCTGCTCAGCGCCGGGCGGATCGCGGCCCTGGACCGGATCTGCCTGAACTACCGGCAGCGCCGCCAGGGCAACATCCTGTCCACCACCAGCCGCAAGCACTTCGACGTGCACGCCCAGTACGAGCGGGTCTTCGCGTTCGTCGACTCCCGTGCCGAGCTGTGGAAGTGGCGGCCCTATCTGCACCGCAAGATGGGCGAGCACTGCCTCGACATCCTCGCCAAGCCGGACCGGCTGCCGCCCGGCGACAAGGCCGAGTTCTTCCGGCGGACGGTGGAGCTGTTCCGCCGGCACAAGCCCGAGGACGCCCTGGTCGACGGAGAAGTGGCCCTGCTGGAAGGGCCGTACGCGGTGTACCGGGCGCGACGGCAGGCCGGGCGGGTCGGCCGGGAGCTCGGGCGGCGGGGGCTCCAGGCCCGCGGCGCCGTGGGCGGGCGGCTCGGGCGGGGCTGGTCCGGGCTGCACGGCCTGCGCCCCCTCGACCCCGAACTCGCCGTGTACTCGGCGTTCTCGCACCGGGGCGTGCTCGGCGATCCCGCGGCCGTCTACCGCAAGGCGCGGGAGATCGCGCCGCACATCCGGGGCGTGTGGGTGGTCCGGGACCGGGAACAGGCCGAGCAGCTGCCGCCGGGCGTCGAGCACGTGCTCCTCGGCTCCGCGGCGTACCACCGGCTCACCGCGCGGGCGACGTTCTTCGTCAACAACGTCAACTGGCCCGGCGGCCTGGTCAAGCGGCCGGGCAGCGTGCACATCCACACCCACCAGGGCACCCCGGTCAAGTACATGGGTGCCGACCTGCTGGACAAGCCCGGCGCCCGGTACGGCTTCGACGTACCGCAGATGCTGCGCCGTGCCGACCGCTGGGACTACAGCCTGGTCGCCAACCGCCACTCCGAGCTGGCCTGGGAGCGGGCCTACCCGTGCCACTTCACCTCGGCGCGCACCGGCAGCCCGCGCAACGACGCGCTGGTCGACCCGCCGCAGGACGCCGGGTGCCAGTTCCGCTTCCGCTACGGCATTCCGGAGGACCACCGGGTCGTTCTGTACGCGCCGACCCGCCGCGACTACCACCGCGGCGGCCATGTGGAGCGCGTGGACCTGGCCCGGTTCGCCGCGGACCTGGGCGCGGGCCACACCCTCGTCGTCCGTCTGCACCCCGCGCTCGTGACGGGTCCCGCGCGCGGGCTGGGCCTCGCCGAACTGCACCGGCGCGGTGTGCTGGTGGACGCGACGGACGAGCCGCACGTCGAGGAGGTGATGCTCGCCTCCGACGTCCTGGTCACCGACTACTCGGCCCTGATGTTCGACTACGCCAACCTCGACCGGCCGATCGTCGTCCACGCCGACGACTGGGCGGCGTACACGGCGAGCCGGGGCGCCTATCTCGACGTCACGGCCGAGGCGCCGGGCCATGTGTCGCGCTCGCAGCGGGAGTTGGCGTGGCTGTTCGCCTCCGGGAGCTGGCGGGACGAGGAGTCGGCGCGGCTGCGCGCCGCGTTCCGGGAGCGGTTCTGCGAGTTCGACGACGGACGGGCCGCCGAGCGGGTCGTACGGACCCTGATGCTGGGCGAGTCGATGCCGCGCCCGTCCTCGCCCGCCGCCGAGGTGCCCTCCCCGGTCACCGGCCGCGACGTGCTGACCTCCTCGTGATGCGGGCGCGCACCTGGGTCCTGGTCCTGGCCGCCGTCTTCGCGCTGCTCCAGTTCGCCACGGTCACCGGCCGGGACACCCCCGACTCCAAGAACTACGTCTCGTACGCGCTGAGCCTGGCCGGCGAGGACAAGCGGGCGGCGGCCGCCGCGACCATCGACTGGGTCTGCGCGGGCCAAGCCTCCCTCGCCCGGCGGACCCAGAGCGTGGACGTGGTCCGCTTCCACCGGCCGGACCCCACCCGGCAGGTGGAGAGCGAGTGCCGGGACGACGAGTGGCAGCGGGTGGACCGGCGGCTGCGGGCCGGACAGACCGAGGGGCACATCGTGCCGTTCGTGTCGCCGCGGCTGAAGCGGATCTTCGAGGTGCGGCCCGGCTATCCGGTGTTCCTGGTGCCGTTCGTGACGGTGCTGGGCGTGACCTGGGGCGTGTGGCTGGCGAGTGTCCTCGTCACCGTCGCGGGCGGGGTGCTCGCCTTCCTGATCCTGCGCACCCTGTCCGTGTCGATGCCCTTCGCGCTGACCGGCCAGGCCCTGTTCTACGTGCTGCCGTGCGGGGCGACCGCCATGCGTCCGATGACGGAGGGCCTGATGCTGGCGCTGACCCTGGCGGCGGTGTGGGGCTGCGCGCTGGCCCTGAACCGCCGTCCCCGGGCCGGTACGGCGCTGGTCGGCACCTCGCTCCTGGCGCTGTTCGCGGTCAAGCACTCGCAGTCGCTGTTCCTCGGGCTGTGCCTGGCCGTGGCGGGGGCGGCGGTCGCCGTCCGGCGCCGACGGCGAGGGCGGGCCGTAGGCCGCGGGGTCCCCGCGATCGCCGCCGTGGCCTGCTGTGCCGCCCTGGGGACGCTGCTGCTGGCGCGGCTGCTGCACTACCCGTCCGAGTCCGAGAGCCTCCAGGACCTGCTGACGAACCACTACGCCCGGCCCGACCGCGCGCGTCCGTGGCCGGAGCTGCTGCAGCTGGAGGGCAACTTCTGGCGGGAGTGGGCACGGCGGCAGCTGGGGCAGCCGCTGTTCCCGGTCGCGCTGGCGGCCGGCGTCTGGGGCGCGCTGCGGCGGCCCGCGTTCGGCTGCTTCCTGGCGGCGGCCGCGTTCACCGGGATCCTGACCCAGGCCGGGCACCCCGACATCGCCATCTGGGGCGACCGGCTGATCGTGCCGGCCTGGCTGCTCCCCGTGGTCGGGCTGCCGCTGCTGCTGGAGCCGTTCGTGCGCCGGACGCTGCCGCTGCCCGCGCAGGGGCACGGCGAGCGGCACGCTCACTCGTTGAGGTGAGCGGAGGCAAAGCCGCCGGTCAGGGCGGGAAGGATCTGGGGATGTCCCGCCTCGTCCCCTCCTCTCCCATCCCTCCCTTCCCTCCCTTCCCTCCCTTCCCTGCCGTCCCGGCCGTCCGGTGACCTCCGGTGTCCTGACCCGGCGTGCCGCGCGCGGAGCGACCGCCCTGCGCGGCGGCCGCGTCTGGCGCCCCACCCCGTACCAGGTCTTCGGCTTCCTGTTCTGGCTGCTGATGACCCTGGCCTACTGGAGGGTGCCGCCGTGCTGCGACGCCGGGCAGCACGCGGGGGTGGTGGAGCGGCTGCGGGCGGGCCTGCCGGACACCGGCTTCCACTCGCCGTACGTGCTCGCGCAGACCGCGTTCGCCCGGCTGACGGGGCTGACGGGCTGGGAGGTGCTCCGGGTCTTCGGCCCGCTGAACCTGCTGGTGCTGCTGACGGGCCTCGGCCGTTTCGTCCGCGTCCTGACGCCCCGCCCGTGGGCGCCGGTGCTCGCGCTGACCTTCCTGACCCTGCTGTGGGGCACCGAACCGACGGCGGGCGGCGCCCATCTGGCCCTGCTGCCGATGACCGGCAACCTCGCCTATCCGTCCACCTTCGCGACCGGCCTCGCGCTCGGGGCCTGGGCCCTGACGGGGGCGCGGGCTCGCGACGTACGGCCGGTGCGGTACGTGGGGCCGAGCGGGCTGCGCAGTTTCTCGGGGTTCGCGGCGCTCGGGGTGCTGTACGGCGTCGTCGCCCTGGTCGACCCGGTGGTCGGGCTGGGTGCGGCGCTCGGCGCGGTGGCCCTCGTGGTGGGCTGGCAGCGCGGCCGGTGCGCCGCGGTGGGCGGGCGGTGGGCGCTGACCTGCGCGGTGGCGGCGCTGGTGGCCTGGTATCGCCCGTATTCCGGCACGAGCGCCCTCGCCCGGGGCATCGACAGCGGGCTGCCCGGGCAGTGCTGGCTGGGGCTGCTCGGCGTACCGGCGCTGTGGCTGCGGGCGCGGCGGGGCGGGTGGCGGGATCCGCTCGTGGTGATGTGCGCGCTGGAGTGGCCGGTGCTGGTGTACGGCCGGTTCGGCGGGCTGCTCGGGCTCGCGCTGGCGGCGCCGCAGTGTGCGCTCGCGGTGGAGCTGGCGGCGGCACGGCCCTGGCCGGTGTGGCGGCGGGCGCTGGGCTGGGCGGCGGCGGGCGGGACCTGCCTCGGTTTCCTCACCGTGCACGCCGGCGCGGTGGTGCCGCGCTCGCTGGACCCGGTCGGCTTCGCACAGCCGCCGCGCTGGCCGTCGTACGACTGGGCGGCGGTGCACGTGAGAGCGGGCGACGTGGTGATCACCGACGATCCCCACGCCGCCCGGAGCCTCCCGGGGTACGGCGCCGCTCTCGCCGACCCGGGCGACTATCTCTCACCGGGTGCGACCCGTGCCGAGCGCCTCGCGTACGTCCGCCGCCACCAGGTGCGCTGGCTGCTGCTCACGCGCCGGCGCAAGGTGCCCGAGGAGGCGGTGGTGGTGTCCTGGAGCCGGCGGACGGGGGAAGTGCTGGCACGGGTCGTTCAGGGGCCCGGTACCGGTCGGTGACCGGGCGTCGCCCGAGGGCGGGTGTTACTCGATGACGAGGTTGACCTCGATGTTGCCGCGCGTGGCGTTGGAGTACGGGCAGACCTGGTGGGCCTGCTCGACCAGCTCGCGGCCGGTCGCCTCGTCCACGGTGTCGGGCAGCTCGACGCGCAGGGTCACCTTCAGGCCGAAGCCCTCGCCCTGCTTGCCGATGCCGACCTCGGCGGTGACGGCGGCGTCGCTGACGTTCACCTTGGCCGCGCGGCCGACGAGGCCCAGGGCGCTGCCGAAGCACGCGGCGTAACCGGCGGCGAAGAGCTGCTCCGGGTTGGTGCCCTGGCCGTTGCCGCCCATCTCCACCGGCAGGCCGAGGGCGAGGTCGATCTTGCCGTCGGAGGAGACGGCGCGGCCCTCACGGCCGTGGGTGGCAGTGGCGACAGCGGTGTAGAGCGCGTCCATGGAAATCCATCCCTCTCAAGACTGAGGTTCACGTTCCGGCGGCCCGGTCCGGCCGCCCTCACAACCACAAGTAGAGCACACAATTCAATTGCACACAACTAACTGCCTCGCGGGGCTACTCTTGGAGCCATGACCGCCACGCCGACTCCCACCACGCCGACTCCGGCCGTCCTTGCTCCCGCCGCCCCCGCTCCGGCCGCCGAAGAGGACTGGCTCCGCCTGGACCACCAGATCTGCTTCTCCCTGCACGCCGCGTCCCGTGCCTTCAACGGCGTCTACCGCGTGGTCCTCAAGGACCTCGGGCTCACCTACCCGCAGTACCTGGTGATGCTGGTGCTCTGGGAACACGGCGACCAGCCCGTCAAGAAGCTCGGCGAGCATCTGCGTCTGGACTCCGGCACGCTGTCGCCGCTGGTCAAGCGGCTGGAGGCGGCCGGTCTGGTGCGGCGGGAGCGCAGCACCCGCGACGAGCGGTCGGTCGACGTCCGGCTGACCGAGGAGGGTGCGGCGCTGCGCGAGCGGGCGGTTCAGGTGCCACGGCGGATCGTCGCCTCGACCGGGTTCGCACTCGACGAGATCGACGCGCTGCGCCAGCGGCTCGACGAACTCACCACCGCTCTGGACGCGGCCGCGCTGCAGGAGACACCGGGCTGCGCGTAGCGAGCAGGCCGCGGGCGGCGAGCGGGTTGTCGGCGGCGAGCGCGCGGCGGACGTAGAGCCGTACCGTCGACCGGTTGCGCACCGTCTCCTCGGCGAGCGCGAACTCCTGGTTCAGCACGGTCAGTTTGAGCCGCTCGGTGGGGCTGCGCGGCGGTTCGGCCCCGTTCACCATGTACCGCTCGGCGATCACCCACACCCGGTCCAGCCCGGCGAGCCTGCGCCGCAGGGCGTCCGGGCCGACCTCGGTGCCGTACAGGGTCCCCGACGCCGACGCTCCCACGGCCAGCGCCACGTCCCGCGTCCCGCGGAACCCCGCCGGATAGGTCAGCGCCGTGTTCCGCGCGTGCGAGGGCAGGAACAACACCGGGTCACCGGGCCGCAGTTGCCGCCCGGCGACCGCGGCGACGGCACCCAGGTCGTCGGGACGGTGACCGGCGAGGCGGTCCTGGCGCAGGAGGGGCAGTTGGTGGCCGAGCGCGAGGGCGATCGCGACGACTCCGGCGAGGGTGAGGTGCGGGGACGGCAGCAGACGGCGCAGCGCCACCGCCACCCGGTCCGCCCCGACGGCCACCAACAGCGGCGCCCCGGCGAGCGCGTACAGCACGTACCGGTCGACGTACAGCGGCGAGAGCTGCGAGACGAGCATCAGCACCACCGGCGGCAGCACCGCCAACGGCAGCGCCACCCCCGCGCACGTCACCTCTCCGCGCCGCCCCACCAGACGGGTCGTCCCCACCACGGCGAACGCCAGGCAGGTCCAGTACACCCCGGGTGTCGGCCCCAGGAACGCCCGCAGCAGTCCCTCCGCGCGCTCCGGCGTCGGCGCTCTGAGCCAGGCGACCTGTGCCGACTGGGCGTGCGAGACGGCCACCATCGGCAGCAGCGTCAACACCACGACGACCGCCGCGCGCCCCCACCCCCGCCACACCCGCCCGCTCACCCGCGCGAGCGACAGCGTGGCCGCGTGGGCGACGAGGAGCAGCACCGCGAGTTCGTGCAACCAGCAGGTGACACCGAGGACCGTGCCGTACGTCCACCAGAGCCGGCCGCCGGCCGCGACGGCCCGGACGAGCAGCAGGGTCGCCCCCGTCGCGCCGGCCGCGACCAGGGCGTACGAGCGGCCCTCCTGCGCGTAGTGACCGGCCATCGGCGTGACCGCGTACAGCAGCCCGGCCCACAGTCCGACGCGCGGCCGCACGAGCCGGGCGCCGAGCGCGCCGACCAGGCCCGCGGTCACCGCCGCCGCGCACACCGAGGGGAGCCGGAGCAGGACCTCGCCGGGGTGGGGGACGAGGAGGACGTGCATGAGCACGTAGTACAGGCCGTGCACCGCGTCCACGCCGTGCAGCAGCCGCCAGATCTCCGGCACCGTGCGCCGCGCCACCTGGAAGGTGACGGCCTCGTCGCGCCACATGCCGCCGCGGTCCAGCCCCCACAGCCCGAGGACGAACAGCACGGCCGCCGGGACGGCGACGGCGGCGGCCGTCGCACGACGACGGACAGGGCTCGTCGACGGTCTCAGCGGCGTCCGCGCAGGCGGCCTCGACGGCGCTCTCAGCGGCGGTTTCAGCATGGGCCCGATGTTCACCACGGCCTGATCTTTTGCGATTAGCCAACCTTTGCCGGGTATTGACGGCATATCAGCACGTATACACCATCCGGGCGGCTTACGCTCCTGAATGATGAATCGCCGTCAGTTCCCCCTCGTGCCCCTCGTGTCCCTCGCCTTCCTCTGGCTCACCTCCCGCGCCCTGATGCTGTGGCTCCTCGCCCACAACAACGAGCCGTCCCTCGGCAAGGGAGCGGTCGCGCGTGAAGTGTGGCGGTTGTACTACCACTGGTACGGCGTCCTGTCGCACGGCACCTTTCCGGCGCACGACACGCTGTGGCAGTATCCGCCGGGCGCGGGCGCGGTGCTGCTCGCGCCGGGGCTGCTGCCGGGACTCACGTACTTCCAGGCGTTCGTGGCCCTGACGCTCGCCACCGACGCGCTGATCACGGCCGCGCTCGTCCGCGCGGGCACGCGGCCGGGCCGCAGCCTGCTCGGCGCGACGCTGTGGACCGGCTGTCTGCCGCTGCTGCTGCACATCCCACTCGCCCGGTACGACGTGGAGGTCACCGCGCTCGCCGTCATCTCCCTGTTGACGATGACGCGCTCCACGCGCGCGTGCGGGGCGTTCGCGGCGCTGGGCGCCCTGGTGAAGGTGTGGCCGGCGCTGGTGCTGCTGGGGACGCCGAAGGGGCGGGAGACCCGGTCGGCGTGGACATGGGCGACCACGGCCGGGGCGGCCTCGCTGGGGATCTTCGCGGCATTGTTCAACAATCCTCTGGCCTTCCTGCGACAGCAGGGCGGCCGAGGCGTGCAGATCGAGTCCCTGGGCGGTACGGCGCTGAGCCTGGCGCGCCACGCCGGTTGGCGGGGAAGCGTGCGCTACCAGTACGGCGCGATGGAACTCGTCGGCCCGTACGTCTCCGCCGTCGCGACCGCCTCCCTCGCGCTCACGGCGGCCGCCTGCGCGCTCCTGCTGCTGTGGCGGGTGCGGGCGCGGCGCTGGAGCGAGGCGACGCCGTACGACGCCGCGTTCTGCGCGGTGCTGCTGTTCACCGTCACCAGCCGGGTCATCAGCCCCCAGTACATGATCTGGTTGCTCGGCCTGGCCGCCGTGTGCCTGACCTCGCGGCGCACCACCCAGCGCACGGTCGCCGCGCTGGTGGTGGCGGCCACGGCGATCAGCGCGGTCGCCTACCCCGGGCTGTACGGCGAGGTCGTGGGCTGCACCTGGACGGGCTGCCTGCTGATGCTCACCCGCAACGGCCTGCTGGCGACCGCCGCCGTCCTGTCCTTCACCCGGCTGTGGCGCTCGACGCGGCCCGTGGCCACGCGGCCCGTGCCGCTCATGGAACCCCGCCCCGGCGCGGCCGCCCCCTCCCGCGCCCCGCAGGTGGGCGCCCCGCAGGTGGCCGCCCCGCAGGTAGGCGCCGCCCTCCCCCGCTGATCGCCGCCTGCTCGACCGGAAGCCGCCTGCTTCACTGGAAGTGGACCGAACGTACTGAGGGGACGGCCGCACATGACCTGGCTGATCACCGGCGGCGCCGGTTACATCGGGGCGCACGTCGTACGGGCGATGACCGAGGCCGGCGAACAGGCCGTGGTGTACGACGACCTGTCCAGCGGCCTCGGCGATCGCGTGCCGGACGGGGTCCCCCTGGTGATGGGCTCGACGCTGGACGGCGAGCTGCTCGCCCGCACCCTCGCCGAGCACGCCGTGACCGGCGTCGTGCACCTGGCGGCGAAGAAGCAGGTGGGTGAGTCGATGGTCCGTCCGCTGCTCTACTACCGCGAGAACGTGGAGGGCCTGCGCGTCCTGCTGGCGGCGGTGACGGCGGCGGAGGTGCCCTCATTCGTCTTCTCCTCGTCCGCCGCCGTGTACGGCATGCCGGACGTCGAACTGGTGACGGAGGAGACGCCGTGCGCGCCGATGTCGCCGTACGGCGAGACGAAGCTGGCGGGCGAGTGGCTGGTCCGGGCCACCGGCCGGGCGACGGGCCTGGCCACGGCCTCGCTGCGGTACTTCAACGTGGCGGGCGCGGCGCGTCCGGACCTGGCGGACGTGGGCGTCCACAACCTCGTCCCCATGGCCTTCGAGAAGCTCACGGAGAACGCGCCACCGCGCATCTTCGGCGACGACTACGCGACCCCGGACGGCACCTGCGTACGCGACTACATCCACGTGGTGGACCTGGCCGACGCGCACGTGGCCACGGCCCGCGCCCTCCAATCCTCGCCCGGCCTCGGACTGACGCTCAACATCGGCCGGGGCGAGGGCGTCTCGGTGCGCGAGATGATCAACCTCATCAACGCCGTCACCGGCTACGACCGTCCCCCGACCGTCACCCCCCGACGCCCCGGCGACCCCGCCCGCGTCGTCGCCTCCGCCGATCGCATCGCCATCGAACTCGGCTGGAAGGCCAAGCACGACGTCCAGGACATGATCACGTCGGCCTGGGAGGGCTGGGTGCGCCTCCACCCGGAGGCGGCCCGCTCCTGAGGAACGCGGCTTCCCGGCGGCGACACCGGCATCGGCGGCGGGACCGGGCGGGGAGCCGGCGGGGGGCGCCGCTCGTCCTCATAGGCTGCCCGGATGACCGGTCCGCACCGCCCTTCCCGCATGGAGCGCGCCATCGGCCCTTCCCGTATGGAGCGCGCCCTCGGCGCCGTCATCGGCTCCGCCGTCGGTGACGCCCTCGGCGCGCCCTTCGAGTTCGGGCCCGAGGGTGCCTTCTCCGCACGCTTCCCGGAGCCCGGCCAGGGCGGGGAGATGTGCGGGGGCGGCGGCTGGGATCCGGGCGAGGCGACCGACGACACGCAGATGGCCGTGCTGGTCGCCCAGTCGCTGCTGGAGCGCGGCGGGCTGGACCTGCCGGACGTGTTCCGGCGCTTCCAGCGGTGGGCGGCGGCCGACCCGAAGGACATCGGTCTGCAGACCGAGGCGGTGCTGGGCAGCGGCGACCCCTGGAACCTGGCCGCCGCGCTGCACTTCCAGGCCAGCCAGCGGGGCGCGGGGAACGGGGCGCTGATGCGGGCCGCGCCCTCGGCCGTGCGGTTCGCGGACCTGGGCCGGGAGGGCACCATGGACGCCGCCCGCCGCATCGCCGCGCTCACGCACGGGGACCGGGCGGCGTGGGAGGGGACGGCGGTGTTCCACGAACTGGTCCGGGTCGCCCTGGACGGCGCCGACCCGCTCGCCGCCGTACCGGACGCCCTGGAGGCGGTGCACGCCGACCACCGGGAGCGGTACGCCGTCGTCCTGGCCCCCGACTGGCATCCGGATCTGGCCACCGAGTTCAACGGCGCCGTCTGGCCCTGCCTCGGCTCCGCCGTCTGGGCGCTGCGGACCACCTCCACCTACGAGGGGGCCGTCCGCGCGGCCGTCGACCTGGGCGGCGACACCGACACCGTGGCGGCCGTCACCGGCGGGCTCGCCGGTGCCGTGTACGGCGTCGACGCCGTGCCGGAGCGCTGGGTGGACGCGCTGCACGTGCCGCTGCCGGGGTTCGGTGACCGGGTGCTGCGGGCGGAGGAATTGGCGGGGCTGGCGCGCCGACTGGCCGGGGACTCCTCCCCGGGTGGGCTCTCAGACGTCCGGGGATCCGGGTAGCGCCTTCAGGGCCTCGGCGGTGGCCCGGGTCAGTGCCTCCAGGTAGCCCTTGGGGAGCTTGGGGCTGCGGATGACGACCGAGCGCCAGTAGAGGGGGCCGGAGATCAGGTCGAGGGCGAGTTCGTCGTCGACGCCGTGGCGGAGTTCACCGCGCCGCTCGGCCGCCGCGATGATCTTGATGGCGACGCCTTCCTGGCCGTCTCGCAATGCCTTCTGCATGGCCTCGGCGATCTCGGGATTGCGGGCCGCCTCGGCTTGGAGGTCCGGGATGATCTGCGAGGCGACGGGGTGGCGCAGGGCGCGGGACGTCACCTCGTACAGCAGGCGGAGGTCGCTCTCCAGGGAGCCCGTGTCCGGGACGGGCAGGCCCAGGACCGCGAGGGCCGAGACGACGTCGAGGACCAGGTGCAGCTTGGACTTCCACCGGCGGTAGACGGCCGTCTTGCCGACCCCCGCGCGGCGCGCGATGCCCTCGATGGACATCCGCGCGTACCCGACGGACGCGAGCTCCTCGAAGACGGCGGCCCGGATGGCCTCGGTCACGTCCTCCCGGAGCACGGCGGCCCCGGCGGGAGCCCGTCGGCGCGGGCGCGTCTGGGGCTCGTCGGCGTTGGTCGTCATACGGACAGCATAGGGGCGTTACGACGAAACGGTTGCGTTCCGACGCCAGATAGCTCTACGCTCCCGTTGCGACGATACGGTCTCGTCCCGACGTAAGAAAACGTGAAGAGAAGCGTAAGGAAACGCCGGGCGTCGGACCCGACAGCCGCCGGACGCACGAACCCCTCCCCCCGAGCGAAAGCAGCGGATGTGAGCCAGGTCCTCCACACACCGCCCCCGACACCGGCCACCGCCCCGGCCGACGACGACCTCGCGGCGCTCGCCGCGCGCCACGGTCTCTCGGTCAGCGGTGCGCGCCCCACCCTGGGCGAGTACATCGGCCAGCTGTGGGCGCGCCGGCACTTCATCACCGCCTTCGCCACCGCCAAGCTGACCGCGCAGTACAGCCAGGCAAAGCTCGGCCAGGTCTGGCAGGTCATGACCCCGCTGCTGAACGCGGCGGTCTACTACTTCATCTTCGGCGTCCTGCTGGGCACCAAGCAGCACGTGCCGGACTACATCCCGTTTCTGGTCACGGGCGTGTTCATCTGGACCTTCACGCAGAGCTCCATCATGGCCGGCACCCGGGCGATCTCCGGCAACCTCGGCCTCGTCCGGGCGCTGCACTTCCCGCGGGCCGCGCTGCCGATCTCGTTCGCGATCCAGCAGCTCCAGCAGCTGCTGTTCTCGATGGCCGCCCTGGTCGTCATCCTGCTCTGCTTCGGTGTCCCGCTCGCCCCGTCCTGGCTGCTGGCGGTCCCGGTCCTGGTGCTGCAGTTCACGTTCAACGCCGGCGTCTCGATGGTCATGGCCCGGCTGGGCGCCAAGACCCCGGACATCGCCCAGCTGATGCCGTTCGTGCTGCGCACCTGGATGTACGTGTCCGGCGTCATGTGGAGCATCGACAAGCTGACCAAGAAGGACCACCTGCCGCACCTGGTGACGATCGCGCTGGAGACCAACCCGGCCGCCGTCTACATCGACCTCATGCGGTACGCGCTGATCGACAGCTTCCACGCGAGCCAGCTCCCCCCGCACGTGTGGGCGGCGGCGGCCGGCTGGGCGCTGATCGCCGGTGTCGGCGGCTTCATCTACTTCTGGAAGGCTGAGGAGACGTACGGCCGTGGCTGAGAACCTGAACGACCAGTCCCCCGCCGGGATCCCCACCGTCATCGCCGACGGCGTCGACATCGTCTACCGGGTCAACGGCACCGGCGCCGGACGCGGCACCGCGACCGCCGCCCTCAACCGCATCCTGCGCGGCAAGAAGGCCGAGAAGGCAGCGGGCGTGCGCAAGGTGCACGCGGTCAAGAAGGTCTCCTTCGTCGCCTACAAGGGCGAGGCGATCGGGCTCATCGGCACCAACGGCTCCGGCAAGTCGACGCTGCTGAAGGCGGTCGCCGGCCTGCTCCCGGTGGAGAACGGCCACATCTACACCGACGGCCAGCCCTCCCTCCTCGGCGTCAACGCGGCCCTGATGGGCGACCTCACCGGCGAGCGCAACGTCTACCTGGGCGGCCTGGCCATGGGCATGTCCCGGGAGGAGATCAAGGAGCGCTACGAGGACATCGTCGACTTCTCCGGCATCAACGAGAAGGGCGACTTCATCACCCTCCCCATGCGCACGTACTCCTCCGGCATGGGCGCCCGGCTGCGCTTCTCCATCGCCGCCGCCAAGGACCACGACGTCCTGCTGATCGACGAGGCGCTGGCGACCGGCGACCGCTCCTTCCAGAAGCGGTCCGAGGAGCGCATCCGCGAGCTGCGCAAGCACGCGGGCACCGTGTTCCTGGTCAGCCACAACAACAAGTCGATCCGCGACACCTGCGACCGGGTGCTGTGGCTGGAGCGCGGCGAGCTGCGCATGGACGGGCCGACGGAGGACGTCCTCAAGGAGTACGAGGCGTTCACCGGCGACAAGAAGCCGAAGCCCGCGGCCAAGCCCCCGGCGCCGGCCCGGACGGCCGAGCAGCCGAAGGCCGCCGTTTCCTCCTGAGCCCCGACTCCCCTGAACCCCGGACCGGGACGCGCTCCGCCTACGCGGTGCGGTGCGCGTCCCGCTGGAAGACCCAGGTGCGGTAGACGAGGAAACGGAACGCCGAGGCGAGGACGATCGACAGCGCCTTCACGGCATTCGATTCGAGCGGACTGTTCATACCGAGGACGTGATATCCGACGTAGAACAGTCCGCTTTCCATGACCACGCCCAGACCGCTGAAAACGAAAAACAGTACGATCTGGCGTCGGGTGCGCGAGGCCCGGTCCCGATAGGCGAAATAGCGGAAGCCCAGGTAATTCGTGGCCATGGCAATACAGCTGGCCAGCACCGTGGCGACCATGGCCGACCAGGCCAGGCCGTGCAGCAGCACGTTGAACACCAGGAAATTGACGAGGACTCCGCTTCCGCCGACGACCCCGAATTTCACGACTTCGAGGACGACGCGCGTCACCGGCCTGGTCGGTGCGGCGGTGGCACCGGCGGTCACCACAGGGCGGGTCTCGGATACGTTCGCTGTCACGCGGCGACCCTATCCGAAACATCCGGATTAGCAGGAAACGGTAAATTCGCCGTCGGATTTTCCCTAAGCGACGGCAAGAACAGAGTTCGACCGCGTACAGAAACGCGCAAAGAAAGCGGGGGCGCCCCGGACCGTTCACGGCCCGGGGCGCCCCCGTCTGTGTACCGCTTACACGTGCGTCCGCAGCAGCGTCCGCATCGTGCGCATCGCCACCGACAGGTTGGCGAGGTCGAAGGAGTCCGAGTTGCGGATCTCCTCCAGGGTGGCGCGGGCCCGGCTCAGGATCGGCGCGTTCTTCTGCTCCCAGGCCGCGAAGCGCTGATCGGGAGTCGAGGTGCCGTTGCCGACGGCGAGCACGTCCGCGGTGACGGCCGCGTGCGCCGCGTACAGGTCCTCACGGATGGCCGCGCGGGCCATGGACTGCCAGCGGTCGGAGCGGGGCAGCTCGATGATGCGGTCCATGAGCTGGGTGAAGCTGAGGCGGTCGGCGAGGTCGTAGTAGACCTCGGCGACGTCCAGCGGCTCCTTGCCCATGCGGTCGGCCACCGAGACGATGTCCAGCGCCGGGAAGGCCGAGGAGAACCCGGCCACACGCGTCGCCAGCTCGTCCGGCACGCCCGCGCCGGACAGCTCGTCGTACACGTGCTCGTACCACTCCAGGTCCGCGCCGCGCAGCAGCTTCGGCAGCTGCTGCCAGACCTGCTCGACCCGCTCCGAGAAGAAGTCGACGGTCTCGGCGAGCTGCAGCGGCTGCGGCCGGTTGTTGAGCAGCCAGCGCGTGCCGCGCTCGACCAGCCGACGCGAGTGCAGCCGGATCCGGGTCTGGACGGCGGCCTCGACCTTGTTGTCCAGCTCCTCGACGGCGTCCCACACCGGGGCCGAGCGGAAGATCGCCCGGGCCGCGGTCTGCGCCCGCACGATCTCCTCCAGCGAGGCGCCGGTCTCCTCGCGCAGACGGTGCAGGTAGGTCGTACCGCCCGTGTTGACCGTGTCGTTGACCAGGACGGTCGTGGTGATCTCGCGGCGCAGCGGGTGGTTGTCGATGCCCTCGGGGAACCGTTCGCGCAGCGCCGTCGGGAAGTAGGTGTCCAGCAGGCTGCGCAGGTACGGGTCGTCCGGCAGCGAGGTCTGCAGCAGCTCGTCGGCGACCGTGATCTTCGTGTACGCCAGCAGGACGGCGGTCTCCGGGCTGGTCAGACCCTGACCCTGGTTGAGCCGCTCGCGGATCTGGCGGTCCGCGGGCAGGAACTCCAAGGCCCGGTCGAGGTGACCCTCACGGACCAGGTGACGGATGAACCGCTGCTGGGCGTGGAGCATGTCCTTGGACTGGGCCAGCGCGTTGGCGAGCGCGGTGTTCTGCGCGTAGTTGTTGCGCAGCACCAGGGCGCCGACCTCGTCGGTCATCTCGGCGAGCAGCTTGTTGCGCTGCTTGACGGTCATGTCGCCGTCCGTGACCAGGCCGTTCAGCAGGATCTTGATGTTCACCTCGTGGTCGGAGGTGTCCACGCCGGCGCTGTTGTCGATCGCGTCGCTGTTGATCCGGCCGCCGTGCAGCGCGAACTCGATGCGGCCGAGCTGGGTCAGACCCAGGTTGCCGCCCTCGCCGACGACCTTGACGCGCAGGTCGCCGCCGTCGACGCGGATGGCGTCGTTGGCCTTGTCGCCGACGTCGGCGTTGGACTCGGCCGACGACTTCACGTACGTACCGATGCCGCCGTTCCACAGCAGGTCCACCGGCGCCTTGAGGATCGCCTTCATCAGGTCGGCCGGGGTCACCTTGGTGACGCCCGACTCGATGCCGAGGGCCTCGCGGATGTGCGAGTTGACCGGGATCGCCTTGGCGCTGCGGGGGAAGATCCCGCCGCCCGCCGAGAGGAGCTCGGTGTTGTAGTCGGCCCAGCTGGAGCGGGGCAGTTCGAACAGGCGGCGGCGCTCGGCGTAGGAGGTGGCCGCGTCCGGGTTCGGGTCGATGAAGATGTGCCGGTGGTCGAAGGCGGCGACCAGGCGGATGTGCTCGGAGAGCAGCATGCCGTTGCCGAACACGTCACCGGACATGTCGCCGATGCCGACGACGGTGAAGTCCTCGGTCTGCGTGTCGACGTCGAGCTCGCGGAAGTGCCGCTTCACAGACTCCCAGGCGCCGCGGGCGGTGATGCCCATGCCCTTGTGGTCGTAGCCCGCGGAGCCGCCGGAGGCGAAGGCGTCGCCGAGCCAGAAGTTGTACGACATCGCGACGTCGTTGGCGATGTCCGAGAACGTCGCCGTGCCCTTGTCGGCCGCGACCACCAGGTAGGTGTCGTCCTCGTCGTGGCGCACGACGTCCTGCGGCGGCACGACCTCGCCGGCCACCATGTTGTCGGTGATGTCGAGCAGCGCCGAGATGAACGTCTTGTAGCTGGCGATGCCCTCGGCCAGCCACGCGTCCCGGTCCACGCTCGGGTCCGGCAGCTGCTTGGCAACGAAGCCGCCCTTGGCGCCGACCGGCACGATGACGGTGTTCTTCACCATCTGCGCCTTGACCAGGCCGAGGATCTCGGTGCGGAAGTCCTCACGCCGGTCGGACCAGCGCAGACCGCCGCGCGCGACCTTGCCGAAGCGCAGGTGCACGCCCTCGACACGCGGCGAGTACACCCAGATCTCGTACGCCGGGCGGGGCGCCGGCAGGTCGGGGATCGCCTGCGGGTCGAACTTCATCGAGACGTACTCGTGGGGCCGGCCGCCGAGCGTCTCCTGGAAGAAGTTCGTGCGCAGCGTCGCCTTGATGACGGTGAGGAAGGAGCGCAGGATGCGGTCCTCGTCCAGGCTCGCCACCTGGTCGAGGGCGGCGTCGAGCTCTTCGAGGAGGGCGTCGACGATCTCCAGCCCGGCGCGCTGGCGCTCCGGGGACTGCCGCGCCTCGAAGAGGGAGACCAGCAGCCGCGTGGTGTGGACGTTCGTGCGGAGGGTGTCCTCCATGTAGTCCTGGCTGAAGGTGGAGCCGGCCTGCCGCAGGTACTTGGCGTACGCGCGCAGCACCATGGCCTGCCGCCAGTTCAGCCCGGCGCCCAGCACGAGGGCGTTGAAGCCGTCGTTCTCGGCCTTGCCGGTCCAGGTCGCGGCGAAGGCGTCCTGGAAGCGCTCGCGGGCGTCGTCGGCCAGGATGTGGTCGCCGTTGCCGCCGCCCAGGGAGCGCGGGATGCGCATGCCGAAATCGTAGATCCAGGCGGTCGTCCGGTCCGCGCAGCGCAGCTCGTACGGCCGCTCGTCGATCACCTCGACGCCGAGCCGGTTGAGGACCGGCAGCACGGCGGACAGGGAGATCGAGGCGCCCTTGCGGTAGATCTTGAAGCGGCGCTCGTCGGGGGCGGCGCCCACCGGCTCGTACAGGCTGAGGGCGAAGTCGTGGCCCTCCTCCTCGCTGAGCCGCTCCAGGTGCACCAGGTCGGCGACCGCGGCACGCGGGGTGTGGTCGGCCTTGTAGCCCTCGGGGAAGGCGTTGGTGTAGCGGCGCAGCAGTTCGGCGGCGCGCTCCTCGCCCAGCTCGGCGTTGAGCGCCTCGGCGAACCCGTCGGCCCAGGAGCGGGCCGCCTCGACGAGCCGTGCCTCGATGCGCTCCTTGTCGGAGTCGGACAGCTCGGGCAGCTCGGTGCCCTGCGGGACGCGGATGACGAAGTGCAGCCGGGAGAGGATCGACTCGGTGTTCCAGGCGGTGAAGTCGACGCTGATGCCGCCGAGCTCCTCCTTCAGGATGTCGATGATCCGCAACCGGACGCCGGTGGTGTAGCGGTCGCGGGGCAGGTAGACCAGCGCGGAGTAGTAGCGGCCGTACTCGTCCTGGCGCAGGTAGAGGCGCAGTCGGCGCCGCTCCTGCAGGTACAGGACGGAGGTGGCGATCGAGCGCAGCTCGTCGGGGGGCGTCTGGAAGAGCTCGTCGCGCGGGTAGGTCTCCAGGATCTGCAGCAGGTCGCGCCCGTCGTGGCTGTTGGGCGAGAACCCGGCGCCCTTGAGCACCTCGTCCACCTTGCGCCGGATGACGGGCACGCGGCGCACGGACTCGGTGTAGGCGGCGGAGGAGAACAGGCCGAGGAAGCGGCGCTCGCCGACGACGTTGCCCTGCTCGTCGAACTTCTTCACGCCCACGTAGTCGAGGTACGACGGGCGGTGCACGGTGGCGCGGCTGTTGGCCTTGGTCAGCACGAGCAGCTTGTGCTCGCGGGCCTTGGCGCGGGCGTCGGCCGGGAGCCGCTCGAAGGAGGGGCTGACCGGGTGGCTCTCGTCGGTGGCGTGGTGCGGGTCCGAGCGCAGTATGCCGAGCCCGGTGCCGGGGACGGCGGCGAGGGAGTCGTCCTCGCGCAGCTGGTACTCGCGGTAGCCGAGGAAGGTGAAGTGGTCGGCGGACAGCCAGCGCAGCAGCTCGCGGGCTTCCTCGACCTCGGGGCCGGCGAGGTCTGCGGGGCGGGGCTCGGCCGCGAGATCCTCGGCCATGCGCAGGGCCGTGTCCCGCATCTTCTCCCAGTCCTCGACGGCCTCGCGGACGTCGGACAGGACGCGCAGCAGGTCGGCGGTGATCTGCTTCAGGTCCGCGCGGTCGGTCTCACGGTCGATCTCGACGTGGATCCAGGACTCGATGTGCGCGTCGTGCGGGAGGTCGGCGGCGTTGGGCGGCGTGGGCAGGACCTCGATGAGCTTGCCGGTGAGGTCGCGCCGGACGACGAACTGCGGGTGGATGACCACGTGGATGCCGCGGCCCTGGCGGGTCAGCTCATTGGTGACGGAGTCGACCAGGAACGGCATGTCGTCGGTGACGACCTCGACGACGGTGTGGCTGCAGGTCCACCCGTTCTCCTCGACGGTCGGGGTGTGCACCCGCACGTTGGCCGTGCCCTGCGGCCGGGTCTCGGCCAGCCGGTAGTGCGACACGGCGGCTCCGAAGACGTCGACCGGGTCGCGGTCGCCGAGGTCCTCCGGGGCGGTGTGCAGGTAGTAGCGCTGGAGGAACGCGAGCACGGATTCCTGGTCCGGGGTGCCCGGAGTGCCCTCGCCCGTCGTCCCAGTCGGTAGGTGCCCCCCGACCGGGCTGTTCTCAGCTACCCGAGCGGCCCTCTCCAGCAGCTCGGCCTTTGCTTCGTCCAGCTTGGTCTGCATTGTCCTCTGGCTCCTGTCGCGCGCCGTTGCGTGACGTAGAAAGAAGTACGGTCTCTTCCCCTTCGACGTAACGCCACGGCCCGGGGTGTCCGGTCCGTTCCGACGCTATGCCGCAAGGCGAGATGAGCGGGGGGTATTCAGCCATTCTCGACGCGCCCGACGGGTGTGACGCTGCTCTCCGCGACGCCGGTACCCGGGGGATGCGCGGCGCCTCGGGGGCCCATACGCCCCCGTCCCGCCCGCGAAGACCAGCGACCGCCGCCCGGTCACGGATGTGGTCCGTGCTCACCGGGCGCAGGGCAGGGGCGACGTTGCCCCCGCGACATATCGCGCTGATCACGCCACCAAGGCTATCGCTCTCCACCCGGGGCCCGTCATGAGCCGTATGTGTACAAAACCGGGGGTGGAAGTTTGACGTTCTGCACAGGGGCGGTGCGGGCGCGGAGGGCGTATCCGGGGACGCGACCGCCCGCCGCCCCGGCGTGCACCGTAAACCGGCGGGTCCTCTTGGCAACCGGACCTGATCGGAGGCACGTTTGCCCAGACAGGTCATGTCCTCCCGAGAGGAGCCGCACGAGATGACCGCCAAGATCCTCATCGTCACCGGCGACGCAGCCGAGTCGCTGGAGGTCCTCTACCCCTACCAGCGCCTTCGCGAGGAGGGGTACGAGGTCCACATCGCCGCCCCCGCCCGCAAGAAGCTCCAGTTCGTCGTCCACGACTTCGAACCCGGCTTCGACACGTACACCGAGAAGCCCGGTTACACCTGGCCCGCCGACCTCGCCTTCTCCGAGGTGGACCCCGGACAGTACGTCGCCGTCGTGATCCCCGGGGGCCGCGCCCCCGAGTATCTGCGCAACGACCCCGAACTCCGCAAGATCCTCAAGGCGTTCTTCGACACCGACAAGCCGGTCGCCCAGATCTGCCACGGCCCCCTGCTGACGGCCGCGACCGACAGCCTGCGCGGCCGCCGGGTGACCGCCTACCCCGCCCTCGAACTCGACATGCAGGCCGCAGGCGCCACCTTCCAGGACGCCGAGGCGGTCGTGGACGGCACCCTCGTCTCCTCGCGGGCCTGGCCGGACCACCCCGGCTGGATGCGCGAGTTCCTGACCGTCCTGCGCGCGAAGGCGCCGGTGACCTGATCCCCGCCGGCAGGCGGACGGCTCCCTCGGGCCGGGCAGCCTGGCGGCCCCCTCAGGCCGCCAGGCGCTCCGCCTCCGCCACGGCCTCCGCCAGCGTGTCCACCACCGGCACGCCGGTGGCCTCCAGGCTGGCCCGGCTGTGCGAGCCCCCGGTGTACAGCACGGCCCGCGCCCCCACGTACTGTGCCGCCACCGCGTCGTCGGCGGCGTCGCCGATCACCACCGTGCGCGCGGGCTCCACACCGGTCAGCTCCCGCAGGTGGCGCACCATGTGCTCGGCCTTGCTGCCCCCGGACGGTCCGACCCGTCCCTCGACCCGTATGAAGTGCGTCTCGATCCCGAACCCCCGCACCAGCGGCACGAGTTCGTCGTGCACGTACATGCTGAGCAGTGACTGGCTGTGCCCCGCCGAGAGCCAGCCCCGCAGCAGCTCGGCCGCGCCGTCGGTGAGCGAGCACCGGACCCGGTGTTCCGCGTAGTACCGGTGGAAGATCTCGTCCATGATCTCCCACTCGGACTGCGTGGGCAGCCGCCCCATCAGCCGCTCGTAGAACTTCGGCACCGGCACGCAGTACAGAGCCCGGTACTGGTCCAGGGTGATCGGTTCAAGACCCAACTCGGCCGACGCCGCGTTCGTCGCGCCGATGATCGCGTCGTTGTCGTGGAACAGCGTCCCGTTCCAGTCCCAGACGATGTGTGCGCCTTTGTGCATCCCCATGCTCCACAACGTACCCGCCGCCACTGACAGTCACGGACGACAGCGGGTCGAAAAGGATCACCGCGGCCGTCCGGCTTGTGCCGGCCCAGGACTACTCCAGCCCGACCAGGTTGGGGATCTCCTGCGTGGCGTACCAGAGCAGCTCGTGGTCGTCGGCCCCGTCCACGACGAACTGCGCGTCGTCGTCCCCGCCGTCCGCCGCCTCCAGCGCCTGCGCCGCCGCGGACACGTCCGCCTCCGCGTCGTGCGCGTCGACGTGCACGGCGGCCGCCTTGGCCAGCCGGACCGCTCCGGCCACCCGCACCTCACCGAGCGCCACCGGGTCGAGCCCGCGGTCCGGGTCGGCGGTCGCCGCGCCGTCGGCCACGTCGACGGCGACCACGACCCGGCGTCGCGCCGCGCCGGGGTCGGCCGCGAGGAGCCGCAGCGAGGCCAGTCCGGCCCGGCTCAGCGCCGCGTACTCCAGTTCCTCGATGTCGTCGGAGACGTACCACTCGCGCAACGCGGGCGTGACGGCGTAGGCGACGAAGGGTCCGGCCCCCAGCTCGCCCGTCTTGTACGCCTCGGCGAGACCGGAGAGGGTCAGGGGGACGTAGACGCGCATGGCTCGCCGCTCTTTCGTGGTCGAAGGCTCCGCTGGGGCTCCGGGACGGGCGGTGCCGCGTCTCCCGGAGGGCCTTCAGGATACGTGCCGGGCGTCCCCTTTCGGGTCCCCGACCGCACCCCCGCAGGCGTCCACCCGACGCCCCGCGACTCACCCGGTGCCGCCCCATCTCCTCGGGCTTTCCGACCCTCCGGGCCACTCGGATAGGTGAACTTTCCCGGCCCCGCGACGCGCGCCGAGCTTCCTTGCCGCCGGCGTCCGCGCCCCCGTACAAGATCCCCAACCGCAAGTTACCGCCCGGTATCCGCCGGGCCCGCCGAACGGGGATCCCCATGAACAAGGTCATGAACAGGACATCCCAGCGCCGCCCGGGCACCCGCCCGCCGGGCCGGCGCGACACCCGCCGCCCCGGCGGCGCCGCGCCCCGGACCCCCACGACGGGCAGGGCGGTCACCGCACCCCGCCCCACCGACCTCTTCGCCGACCGTCTCCTCGCCGTGCTGAGCGGCCAGCGCCCCGTCCACTGGATGCTGCGGCACACCGCCGGCCGCGCCTACGACGAACTGGCCCGCCTCGCCGAACGCGGCCCCCTGCGCACCCGCGGCACCCGCCCCGTCGTCCGCGACATCGGCTACTACGTCCCGTGCGAGGGCGCCATCGAGGCCTTCGCCCGCATCGGCGCCGGCGACCAGCTGCGCGCCATGGCGTTCCGCCTGGAACAGGGCCCCGACCTCCGCTGGCGCTGCACGGCGGTGGAACTGGGCGGCCCGCGTGAGCCACGAGCGGACGAGGACTGACGCGGCGGCCCGTGGGGACCGACGGCGAGGGCGCGTTGTGCTCGTCGGGGTGGGTGTGCGGAGGAGTGGTCGGGCTCGGGGCCGGTGACGAGGGCCGGTGCGGCCTCCTCCGCGTCGCCCCGGTCCCGACGCCCCCCACTCCGCGCCCTCCTCCGCGACGCCTCCGGCCCGGCTCCGCCCGTCTCGGCGAGGGCCCTCGGGGTTGCCGTCGCGGTCCGTCTACGGGCCGCACACCGCGCCACGCACGCCGAAGGGCCAGGCACACCTCGGTGGCCCGGCCCTTCGTTCCGCTACGGCGCCTCAGGCGCCGACACGGTCACTTCTTGCGGCGACGGCCGCCCTTGGCCTGCTTGCGGCGCTCCGCTCGCGTGAGGCCGTCGGACTCGGAGCGCACGGGCTCGTCGTCGTCATAGGTGAAGTCGCCCTCGACGATGCCGCCCTCACCGTCCACGGTGGCCGCGGAGAAGTGCAGGCTCCGCCGCTGCGGCGCGTCGAGCCCCTTGGCACGGATCTCGGGACGGGGGCCCGCCTGAGCCGGCACCGCGTCCTGGACGCCCTCGGCCACCGGCGCGGCGTCCTCGACCGGAACCTCCTCGACCTGCTGCTCGACCTGGACCTCCAGGTTGAACAGGTAGCCGACGGACTCCTCCTTGATGCCGTCCATCATGGCGGTGAACATGTCGAAGCCCTCGCGCTGGTACTCGACCAGCGGGTCCTTCTGGGCCATCGCGCGCAGGCCGATGCCCTCTTGGAGGTAGTCCATCTCGTAGAGGTGCTCGCGCCACTTGCGGTCCAGGACCGACAGCACGACCCGGCGCTCCAGCTCACGCATGATCTCGGAGCCGAGCTGGGCCTCGCGGCTCTCGTACTGCTCGTGGATGTCGTCCTTGATGGACTCGGAGATGAACTCGGCGGTCAGACCGGCCCGGTCACCCGCCGCGTCCTCCAGCTCGTCGACGGTGATCTTCACCGGGTAGAGCTGCTTGAACGCGCCCCACAGCCGGTCCAGGTCCCAGTCCTCGGGGAAGCCGTCTGCGGTCTCCGCGGCGACGTAGGCGTCGATCGTGTCGTCCATGAAGTGCACGACCTGCTCCTGCAGGTCCTCGCCCTCCAGGACGCGGCGGCGCTCGCCGTAGATGACCTCGCGCTGGCGGTTGAGGACCTCGTCGTACTTCAGGACGTTCTTACGGGTCTCGAAGTTCTGCTGCTCGACCTGCGACTGCGCGGACGCGATCGCGCGCGTGACCATCTTGTTCTCGATCGGCACGTCGTCCGGCACGTTCGCCATGGACATCACGCGCTCGACCATCTGGGCCTTGAACAGGCGCATCAGGTCGTCACCGAGCGAGAGGTAGAAGCGGGACTCGCCGGGGTCGCCCTGACGGCCGGAACGACCGCGCAGCTGGTTGTCGATCCGGCGCGACTCGTGCCGCTCGGTGCCCAGCACGTAGAGGCCGCCGCTCTCCTCGACCTCGTCCTTCTCGGCCTTGACCGCGAGCTCCGCACGCTCCAGGGCGGCGGGCAGGGCGTGGGCCCACTCCTCGATGTGCTCCTCGGGGTCGAGGCCGCGCTGGCGCAGCTCCGCCTCGGCGAGGTCCTCGGGGTTGCCGCCGAGCTTGATGTCCGTACCACGGCCGGCCATGTTGGTGGCCACCGTGACGGCGCCCTTGCGGCCGGCCTGGGCGACGATCTGCGCCTCGCGCTCGTGGTGCTTGGCGTTGAGCACCTCGTGCTGGATGCCGCGCTTGCTGAGCTGCTGCGAGAGGTACTCGGACTTCTCGACCGAGGTGGTGCCGACCAGGATCGGCTGGCCCTTCTCGTGCTTCTCGGCGATGTCGTCGACGACCGCCTCGAACTTGGCGACCTCGGTGCGGTAGATCAGGTCCGACTGGTCCTTGCGGACCATCGGCTTGTTGGTCGGGATCGGGACCACGCCGAGCTTGTAGATCTGGTGGAACTCGGCGGCCTCGGTCATCGCCGTACCGGTCATACCGGAGAGCTTCTTGTAGAGGCGGAAGAAGTTCTGCAGGGTGATCGTCGCGAGCGTCTGGTTCTCGTCCTTGATGTCCACCCCTTCCTTCGCCTCGATCGCCTGGTGCATGCCCTCGTTGTAGCGGCGGCCGGCGAGGATACGGCCGGTGTGCTCGTCGACGATCATGACTTCGCCGTCGATGACGACGTAGTCCTTGTCCTTCTTGAAGAGCTCCTTGGCCTTGATGGCGTTGTTCAGGTAGCCCACCAGCGGGGTGTTCACCGACTCGTAGAGGTTGTCGATGCCCAGCCAGTCCTCGACCTTGGACACGCCGTTCTCGTGGATGGCGACCGTGCGCTTCTTCTCGTCGACGTCGTAGTCGCCGGTCTCCTCGAGGCCCTTGAGCGGGTTGCCCGCCTCGCCCTTCTTCAGGCGGGTGACCAGCTTGGCGAAGTCTCCGTACCACTTGGTGGCCTGGTCGGCCGGGCCGGAGATGATCAGCGGCGTACGGGCCTCGTCGACCAGGATGGAGTCGACCTCGTCGACGATGGCGAAGTTGTGGCCGCGCTGGACGAGCTCGTCCTTGGACCAGGCCATGTTGTCGCGGAGGTAGTCGAAGCCGAACTCGTTGTTCGTGCCGTACGTGATGTCGCACTCGTACTGCTCGCGGCGCTGGGCCGGCGTCATGTTGGCCAGGATGCAGCCGACGCTCAGGCCCAGGAACTTGTGGACGCGGCCCATCATCTCGGAGTCGCGCTCGGCCAGGTAGTCGTTGACCGTGATGAGGTGGACGCCGTCTCCGGAGAGGGCGTTCAGATACGCGGGCAGGGTGCCGACGAGGGTCTTGCCCTCACCGGTCTTCATCTCGGCCACGTAGCCGAGGTGGAGGGCGGCGCCGCCCATCATCTGGACGTCGTAGTGCCGCTGGCCGAGGACGCGCTTGGCGGCCTCGCGGACGGTGGCGAACGCCTCGGGGAGCAGGTCGTCGAGGGACTCGCCGTCGGCGTAGCGCTGCTTGTACTCATCGGTGAGGGCCCGCAGCTCGGCGTCGGAGAGGTCGACGAAGTCCTCTTCGATGGAGTTGACCTGGTCCGCGATGCGGTGCAGCTTGCGCAGGATTTTGCCTTCGCCTGCACGCATGATCTTCGAGAGGACGGACACGGGGGTTGGTCTCCTTGCCGGTCGGGCCTGGGACGGTCGGTTTCCATTGACGTACTGAGCAACGGCCATCGTATGCGAGGACCCGGCCACGCCGGGAGGGCTGGGCTGGCCGACGGCCTTCCTGCGCTCTTTTGGCACTCGCTTCAATGGGGACAACGGACGGGAAGCACGGATAGTGCCGCCCCGCTCCGAGGAATTGCGCGAATTGTGATCACGCGCTCACGCTCGGCGCCGTGCCGCGTCCCGCATCGATCGGAGGACGTACTCGGCACATGCTTGGCGACCGCTGTGCCACCCGAGCAGAATCGGGCCGATGGAACCCGTCACGCTCACCACCGCCCGTCTCCTCCTGCGCGCGCCCGGTCCGCAGGACACCGATGCCGTGCACGCGGCCGCCCAGGATCCGGATCTGCAGCGCTGGATCTCCCAGTTCCCCTCTCCTTACCTGTACGAGCACGCCCAGAGCTTCACCGAGCAGCTGGTGCCCGACGGCTGGGCCGCCGACTCGATGTTCACCTTCGGCCTCTTCCTTCCCGAGGGGGAGCTTGCGGGCATGCTCGGCATCACGATGCGCGCCCTCGGCGTCGGCGAGATCGGCTTCTGGGCCACCAAGGAGCACCGCGGCCACGGCTACGTCACCGAGGCCACCCTCGCCGTCGCCCGCTGGGCCTTCACCGGCCTGTCCATCGACCGCGTGGAATGGCGTGCCGAGGTGGGCAACCTGGCGTCCCGCGCGGTCGCGGAACGCGCGGGTTTCACCATCGAGGGCACGCTGCGCTCCGCGACGAACAACAAGGGGGTCCGCCGCGACTGCTGGGTGGGTTCCCTGCTCCCGTCCGACCTGGGCCTGCCGTCGGCGGCGCCCTACCTGCCGGCCCCGGACCGCAAGGCACCCTAGCCCCGACCGGCGCCCCCACCGGCCCCACGAGCCCCACGAGCCCCGGCCGGAGTTCATCGACCCTGCCGTAAATCCCCAGCTCATCCCCCACTGTCAGTCCGACCGCCTACCCTCCGAACCCATGACGACCCTTCCGCGTCCGAGCACCACCCTCTCGGCAGACGACGCCCGCCGCATCGCCCTGCGCGCCCAGGGCTTCCTCGGCGCCCCCGACCGCCGGGCCGGTGTCCGCGGCGTCCTCCGCCACCTCGGCGCGGTCCAGCTCGACACGATCTCGGTGCTCGCCCGCTCCCACGAACTCATCCCGTACGCCCGCCTCGGCGCGGTCGGCCGCAAGACGGTCGACAACGCGTACTGGACCGACACGCACGCCTTCGAGTACTGGTCCCATGCCGCCTGCATCCTCCCCGTCGAGGAGTGGCCCCACTTCGCGTTCCGCCGTCGCGCCTACCGCGACCGCCCGCACTGGTCCCATGAACTCCCCGACGGCGCCTACGACCAGGTCATCAAGCAGCTGCGCGCCGAAGGCCCGCTCACCGCGACGGAGTTGGGCGGCGCGAAGCGCACCAGCGAGTGGTGGGACTGGTCCGGCACGAAGGTCGCGGTCGAGCGCGCGCTGATGTACGGGGAGGTGGTGTGCGTGGAGCGCCGCGGCTGGAAGCGGGTGTACGACCTCGCCGAGCGCGCCGTCCCGGACGCGCTGTTGCACGACGAACTGGACGACGCCGAGTGCCTGCGCCGCCTGGTCCGCCTGGCGGGCCAGTCCCTGGGCGTCGGCACGCGCGCGGACATCGCCGACTACCACCGGCTCAAGGGCGATCAGGTCGACGCGGTGATCGCGGACTCGGGTCTGGTCCCGGTCACCGTGGAGGGCTGGGGCAAGCCGGCCTGGGCCGACCCCGCGGCCCTGGAGACGCCGCCGCGCGGCCGTCACCGCACGACGCTGCTGTCCCCGTTCGACTCACTGATCTGGGAACGCGCCCGTACGGAACGGATCTTCGGCTTCACCCACCGCCTGGAGGCCTACGTCCCCAAGCCGAAGCGGGTGTACGGCTACTTCGCGATGCCCGTCCTGTCCGGCGGCCACCTCGTCGGCCGCGTCGACCCGGCGCGCGAGGGCCGCACCCTGGTGGCCAAGCAGGTCACCCTGGACGGCGCGAAGGCGGTCCCGGCCGTGGCCCAGGCCCTCGTCGAGGCGGCGAGCTGGGTGGACTGCACGGACGTACGCGTGGAACGTGTCGACGCGCCCGAGCTGCGCGAGCCCCTCACCAGGGAACTCGCCCGCGCTCTCGCGTGACCCGACCCCGACCCGCTACCGGATCTCCAGGATCTTCTCGCGCATCGCGTAGACCACCGCCTCCATCCTGGAGTGCAGCTGCAGCTTCTCCAGGATGTTGCGGACGTGGTTCTTCACGGTGTTCTCGGAGATGAACAACTCCTTGGCGATATCGCGGTTGTTCATGCCCGTGGCGACGAGTTTGAGCACTTCGAGCTCGCGGTCGGTGAGCCGCGGCGCCGGCACCAGCCGGCGTTCGTCGGTCCGCTGGATCATCGACTTGAACTCGGTGAGCAGTTTCGACGCCATGGACGGGCTGATCTGCGACTGCCCGTCGGCGACCGCGCGAATGGCGGTGGCCACCTCGTCCGTGGAGATCTCCTTGAGGAGATAGCCGGTCGCGCCCGCCTTGATCGCGTCGTAGAGATCGGCCTCTTCGTCGCTGATCGTCAGCATGATGATCTTGGCGCTGGGGGCGACTTCCTTGATAGAGGTGCAGGCCTCGATCCCGCCGCGCTTGGGCATCCGCACGTCCATCAGCACGATGTCGGGCAGGAGATCGGCGGCCTTGTCCACGGCCTCGGCACCGTCCCCCGCCTCGCCGACGACCTGGATGTCCTCCTCGGCCGCGAGCACGATCTCCAGGCCGCGGCGGAAAAGGGCATGGTCGTCCACGACAAGGACTCTGATCGGCTCCTTGCGTGGTGAGCCCGCGTCCGGGCCCATGCCGACGACGCCGTCGTCGACGTCACCCTCCTGCATCGGTCCGAAGCTGTCCGCCATCGTTCCTCCCCCTGAAGGCTGCGGCTGGTCCTGTGCCATCGCCAACCCAAGGCAGCGGCCCACCGGTTGGGCCGGTGCGGCCATGATTTCATGCCCGGCCGACACTGAGGTGACGGAGAGGGGCGCGAAGTGGTCGCACGTAGGTGCCCCTGGGGGCGCACACGCGCGCTCCAGGGGCACCTGCTCAGTCGTCAGCCGGGCGAGTCAGCCGCCCAGCGTGCCACCTGCCGCGGGGGAATGCGCCTGGGCGACCATCGGGTCCGTGCTGAGGTGGATGACACCGTAGTCGTAGGCGTGCCGGCGGTAGACGACGCTCGGTTCCTTGGTCTCGGAGTCGACGAACAGATAGAAGTCGTGTCCGACCAGTTCCATCTCGTAGAGAGCCTGGTCGAGGGTCATCGGGGAGGCGACATGGGTCTTCTCGCGGACGATGAGCGGGCCTTCGCCCTGCACTTCCAGCGAACCCATCTTCTTCGTGGGTACCGAACCCGCGTCTTCGTCGTGAACGGGGATGCCGTTCCCGTTGAGCGTCGCCGCGCCCGGAACGTGGTCGGGGACCTCGGCCGCCGAGATCCGGCGCGCACCACGGCGCGAGAACCGCTTGTCGTGCTGCTTGCGCAGCCGGGCGTCCAGCTTCTCCGCGGCCAGGTCGAGTGCCGCGTACGGGTCGCTGGCCGCTGCCTCCGCCCTGATCACCGGACCGCGGGAGCGGAGCGTGATCTCCACTCGGTCGCAACGGTCGGCCTGTCGGGGGTTGGGCTCCTTGGACACCTCGACGTCGAGGCTGATCACCTTGCCATCGAGCTTCTGGATCTTCTCCAGCTTCAGCTTCTCGGCCACGTGCTTGCGGAACCGCTCGGGCACCTCGGTCTTGCGGCCTTTGACGACGATGTCCACGCAGAACTCCGTTCCCGGATCGCTCCGCTCCAGCGGCGGAGCATCTCCCTTTTGCACCAGGTTCCAGGGAGCCCCGGAACCTCGGACTCGGTGACTTCCACCTCCTCCTCCCCCATGGGCAAGATCTGCACCCCAGCGCCGCGGGTGATTGCGGAAAACCAGCGGCACGGCATTCGGATATGAGAGGGATGGCCTGCGCCTTTCCCTCACACCGAACATATCTCGCCCGGACGGATGTCGTCACCCTCTACTGCGGCGTACCTCCATTCAGGCGAATAGGCCCTCTCACTACCTGCAACGATGCAAGTTCGCAGTCAGTTCCGGTTTATTTCGAAGGAATCCGGCGGTGCCGCGACCACGGCCGCACACCGCACCCCGTTGTCCCTCTCTCCCGTTGATCCGGCTGTCGGTTCCTCTCTTCCTTCCCGAGTTGCGCGCGCGTACACGGCCGTTGTCCCGCCATCCGGCCCGGCCGCCTCCCACAAGGCCCGCGCCGCCTCCGTCAGGGAGGCGCCGGTGGTCATCAGGTCGTCGACCAGCACGACGTGCCCGCCGCGCAGCAGCCGGACGCCGCCGGGCGCCACCTCCAGCGCGCCCGTGAGGTTGGCCAGCCGCTGCCGGGAGTCGAGTCCCGACTGGTCGGCCACGACACGCCGCTGGCGCAGTACGGCAACCACCCGGGCGGGCGTACCGGTCCGCCGCAACTCACCGGCCGCCGCCAGCGCGATGTGCCGCACCGGGTCGTGCCCACGGGCCCGCACGGCCCGTCGCGCGGAGGGCACCGGAACGAGCAGCACGGGCGCGTCCCCGATTCCGCCCCCCACGCCGTCGTCCCGCGACGACACGCACCGCGCACGCCCGTCGCCGAGCGCGACCACACGGGCCCCGGCCACCCCTGCTGCCCCGACGACCCCGGCAGCCCCGGCAGCCCCGGCAGCCCCGGCAGCCCCGGCAGGCACGATCGGCGCCGCGACTCCCTGCGCGTACCGACGGGCCGGTCCCGTCGCCGTACCGTGCTCGCGCCGACCGGCTCCTCCACCACATCCACCAGGGCCCTGGAGCCCCGCCCGCACCGCCCCCGCCAGAGCCGTGCCCAGAGGCCCGGCGAGTGCCAGTGCGCCGCGTTCCTTGTGGGCGAGGAGGATCGCCCGTACCTCGTCCACGTACGGAGCCGCCGCCTGGACCATCGGCAGTCCGGGCGGCTCCGGCACCGGTCGCACCCGGCACGGTGCGGCCCCGCTCAGGGCGGCACGGCACTCCGGACAGAGCACCGTGCGAGGCGTCCCACAGCCTCCGCACTCGGCCGGCAGCACCAGGTCGGTGAGGTCCTGCCACCACCCCCGCATGCCCACCACTGTGCCCATGTCCGAACGGACCGGCCACCCCTGTGGACGACTGCCTGTGGACAACTCCGCGCGACAGGCAAACCCGTTCACCCACTTGAGTGAACGAGCAGACCGGCGGCCTCGGAGGATGTCCTCCGGATCCGCCACGTCACCCCGGATAGACCGGTGCGGACCCTTCCCTGGCGATCTTCTGCCACTGCGCGCCGGAGGGCAGCCGCACGATGCCGTCGTCCTCCGAGTACGCCGCGAGCGGGACCCGGTCGTTCTCGGACGCCGCGACGGCCTTGACGCCCGTGAGCGCCGCGGGCGCCGGGCCCTCCGGGGTGGAGCCGTCGACCTGGACGAACCGCATCTGCTGCACGCCGTCCTGCTCACGCCCGACCACCACGAGCCGGCTGTCCCCGGACCACGACATGGCGGTGACCTGTTCCAGCCCGGGCGTGGCGGAACGCAGTTCGAGGACGGAGACCACCGGCTGCTCGCCGGACTTCTCCTCGCGTTCGATCCGCCCGACGAGCAGCGACTGCTTGTCGCCCTGCTCCACGATGAGCGCTATCCGCACGCCGTCGGCAGCCACCCGCACGTCCTTGATGCGGCCGGACAGCTCCGGGGTCCGCACCTCGACCGGCCGGCCCCCGCCCTGTTCCAGCAGGAGCAGCCGTGGGTCGCGCCGGTCGCGGTCGGCCACCCACAGGTCGCCGCGGGCGTCCCAGCTGGGCGTCGTCAGCCGGTCGTCCGAAGTGGCGCCCTGGCTGTGTACGACGGGATCCCCGAGCGAACCGCCCGACGCGAGCGAGGTGACGTACAAAGACTTGCCGTCGTAGCTGACCCCGGCCGCGTCGTGCTCGTCGCGCGAGACCGCCACCGAGCGCAGCGGCTTGTCACCTTCACCCAGCGCACCCGGCACCGGAACGACGCTCGTGCTCGAACTGACGTCGGCCATCCGCACCAGGCGGTGCTTGTCGTCCAGGAAGTAGAGGTATTCGGGGCCCTTCGCGGAGCCCCGTTCGCGGGCGAAGTCGCACAGCCTCTTGCCGTTGGCGCCCTGGAGCTCGACCGCGTCCAGCGTGGGCGTCAGATCCTGCAGTGTGAGCAGCATCTGGGTCGCCATCTCGGTGCACTTGGCCGTCCCGACCCGGGAGGCGCGGGCATTCAAGGGCACCGTCAGCTTGTTCTGGTCGTCGGGCGTCAGCGAGTCGACGCCCTTCTTCAGCTCCGTACGGGTCGGGAAGCTGGACCTGACCACGGGCTCCAGCCAGCTCGTCGGCCCCTTGAGCAGCGAGCGCACCAGCTGGGTCATCGGGTCCACGCGTTCACGCACGAAGACCGGATCGGCGACGGTCACCGGCTGCCCGGTCGTCCCGGCCGAGGTGTTCGAGGCGAAGTAGTACTTGTTGACGGACGTGTAGTTGCGCTGGAAGTCCGACTTGCCCATGACGACACCCGCGGGCGGCGCGTCGATGCGCCACTGCCCACTCTTGGGGTCCCTGGTCAGATGCACATTCCTGTTGTACGGCCCGTGGTCGGGCGAGTACGCCTGCTGTGCGTCGACCGTGGCGACCCTGCTGCCGACCAGCGTGTAGGTGAGGTTGCCGGAGTCCTCCCGGCCGCCCGCCTTGGGGTCGGGCTGGGTGCTCGGCCCGTCGGCGAGCACGGTGGTGGACCGCTCGGGTCTCCACTTCTGCGCGGCAGCGGCCGTCAGATACTTGCGCGCCGTGTCGTAGTTCGGATCGTCGCTGGTCAGGGCCTCCAGGAAGCCCTGCACGATCTCCCCGGGCGCGGCGTCGTCCCGGGGCGGCATCGCGAAGACCCGCACCTGGGTGTCCTGCCGCGGGGTGGACTCGACGTCCCGCAGATCCCCGCTGTCCGGCATCGACGCACACCCCGCCAGCAGTACGACACCGCAGACGCCGTATGCCACCGCGCGACCCGGCCTGCGCCGGACGCCCCCCTCGCGGTCAACGCCCACGAAATGCCTCCCCTGGCTTGTTCGAGTCCCCCTCGCCGGAGGCCGCACCGCCCGGCCCGTCTCCGGTCTCGTCGCGCGCCGCGTCAGCGGCGGGCGCGTCGTCCTGGCGTCGTGCGCTTCCGGTGGGCCGGGGCACCACACGCGCGCCGTTGCCCGGCAGCGCCGTCGGGTCGGCGGCGGGAACGGCGGCCGTCAGCCGCTGTGCGATCGGGGCACGAGGCGGCAGCGGTGCGTGGCCGCCCCTCTGCTGCACCGGCACGGTCGCGCGCTTGTCCTCGCCTCCGCGCGGCAGACCGGCGTCGGTCAGCCCACGGTTGCGACGCGAGTCCTTCGGCTCCAGCGGTATCGGCGAGCCCCGCAGCGGCTCGTCGGCCGTGCGCGGCAGCGTCAGCCGGAACTGCGAGCCGCCGCCCGGCTCACCCCACGCCTGCAGCCAGCCGCCGTGCAGCCGGGCGTCCTCCAGGGCGATGGACAGCCCCAGGCCCGTACCGCCGGTGGTACGCGCGCGTGCCGGGTCGGCCCGCCAGAAGCGGCTGAAGACCCGGGTCGCCTCGCCGGGCTTGAGCCCGACGCCGTAGTCGCGCACCGCGACGGCGACCGCGCCGCCCGCGGAGGCGAGCTTGACGACGACGTCCTTGCCCTCGCCGTGCTCGACGGCGTTGACGACGAGATTGCGCAGCACCCGCTCCACGCGCCGGGCGTCCGCCTCGGCCACGACCGGCTGCTGGTCACCGACCACGCGTATGTGCGTACCCTTGCGCTCCGCGAGCGGCTCGGCACCGCTGACGACCCGCCGCACGACGTCTCTGAGGTCGATCGGCTCGGCCTCCAGCGCCGCCGCGCCCGCGTCGAACCGGCTGATCTCCAGCAGGTCCGCGAGCAGCGACTCGAACCGGTCCAGCTGGTCGGCGAGCAGCTCGGCCGACCGCGCGGTCACCGGGTCGAAGTCCTCCCGGGCCTCGTGGATGACGTCGGCAGCCATACGTACGGTCGTCAGCGGGGTGCGCAGCTCGTGCGACACGTCCGACACGAACCGCCGCTGCATCCGCGACAGGTCCTCCAGCTGCTGGATCTTCAGCTGAAGGTTCTGCGCCATCTTGTTGAAGGCCTCGCCGAGCCGCGCGATGTCGTCCTCGCCGGTGACCTTCATTCGCTCCTGCAGGCGTCCGGCGGACAGCCGCTCGGCGATCCCGGCCGCCATCCGCACGGGCGTGACGACCTGGCGCACCACGAGCCACGCGATGGCCCCGAGGAGTACGACGACGAAGAGCCCGGCGGTCGCGAGCGTGCCCTTGACCAGGCTCAGCGACTTCTCCTCCTGCGTGAGCGGGAAGAGGTAGTACAGCTCGTACGGGTCACCGTTCGGGTCGTTGACCTGCTTGCCGATGACCAGCGCGGGCTGGGAGTCCTTGCCGTTCTTGTAGAGGATGCGGGTGTAGCTCTGGGCCGCCGTCGGGCTGCTGTTGACCCGGTCCCGCAGTGCCTCGGGCACGCTGGCGGACGGGTCGACGTCCCCGGAACCGCGCGGGCTGCGCCCGCCACCGCTGTCGTCGCCGGCCGGGAGGGTGACCACGTCGAAGGCGCCCTGGCCACCGCTGGAGAGCGACTCGACCAGGTCGCTCATCCACTGGATGACGTTCTGGGACTGCCGTCCGTCCACCGCCGACGCGTCGTCACCGCCGCCGCTCGCCGCCTCGTCGGCCTGCTGCTTGGCCACCGCGAATCCACCGGTGGCCTGGCTCTGCGAGGCCTTCACCTTGGCGTCGAGCAGGCCGTTGCGCACCTGCCCGATCACGACGAAGCCCAGCAGCAGAACGACGCCCAGCGACATCAGCAGCGTCGTGGCGACGACCTTGAGCTGGATGTTGCGCCGCCACAGCCGCATGACGGGCAGCAGCGGCCGGCGCACCCAGCGCATGAACAACCGAAGGACCGGGCTGCCCTGGACTCCGCCCTGCAGCAGCCCGCCCTCGAAGAACCGTCCCCAGCGCGAACCCGCCGCCTTTCGGCCGACAGGCCGCTCCGGACGGGCCCCGGACCGTCCGGGAACCGAAGCGGCACTGTCCCCGGACATATCAGCTCGGTCCGGCCTTGTAACCGACACCACGGACGGTCACCACGATCTCCGGCCGCTCCGGGTCCTTCTCGACCTTGGAGCGCAGCCGCTGCACATGCACGTTGACCAGACGGGTGTCTGCCGCGTGCCGGTAGCCCCACACCTGCTCCAGGAGCACCTCGCGCGTGAACACCTGCCACGGCTTGCGGGCCAGCGCGACCAGCAGGTCGAACTCCAGCGGCGTCAGCGCGATCGACTGACCGTCCCGCTTCACGGAGTGGCCGGCCACGTCGATGACGAGGTCACCTATGGCGAGCTGTTCGGGCGCCGGCTCCTCGGACCTCCGCAGCCGCGCCCGGATCCGGGCGACGAGCTCCTTCGGCTTGAACGGCTTCACGATGTAGTCGTCCGCGCCCGACTCCAGGCCCACGACGACGTCCACGGTGTCGCTCTTGGCCGTGAGCATCACGATCGGCACCCCGGACTCCGCCCGGATCAGGCGGCACACCTCGATGCCGTCCCGGCCGGGCAGCATCAGGTCGAGGAGCACCAGATCCGGTTTGGTCTCACGGAATGCGGCCAGCGCCTTGTCGCCGTCGGCTACGAAAGACGGCTCAAAACCTTCACCACGCAGCACGATGCCGAGCATCTCGGCCAGTGCGGTGTCGTCGTCGACGACAAGGACTCGTCCCTTCATAAACGACATCATCCCATTCTCATAACAGCGAAGGTGGCGCAGGTGAGCAGGGTCACCGGCCAGTGACGATAGTCGTACCCGGCCGTCACTGTCTGCCCTCGTCCGCCGCGCGGCTGTCAGCCCCGGGACTCGCGCACCGGCGCGCGGTCCAGCATCCCCGCAAGAGCCTGTGCCGTCACGGGCGAGGCGACGCCCTCCTCGGTGACGATCGCCGTCACCAGCTCGGGCGGCGTCACGTCGAACGCCGGGTTGTACGCCTGGGTCCCCAGGGGAGCCACCGGTATACCGCCTCCCGCGCCCGCGGCGGCCGCCTGCGGGGCTGTGACCTCAGTCACCTCGTACCCGGGGCGCTGCTCGACCTCGATGGCCGCCCCGTCCGGCGTGCCCGCATCCACCGTCGTCACCGGCGCCACCACGATGAACGGCACATGGTGATACCGGGCAAGCACCGCGAGCGGGTAGCTCCCCACCTTGTTCGCCACCGAACCGTCCGCAGCGATGCGGTCCGCCCCTATCAGCACCGCGTCGACCTCTCCCGCCGCGAACAGCGAGCCGGCGGCGTTGTCGGTGAGCAACGTGTACGCCATCCCGCTGCGGGCCGCCTCGTACCCCGTCAGGCGGGCCCCCTGCAGCAGCGGACGCGTCTCGTCCACCCACAGGCGCCGCAGCCGCCCGGCCCGGTGCGCCGCGAGCGCCACCGCGAAGGCCGTGCCCTCACCGCCCGACACCAGCGATCCGGTGTTGCAGTGGGTGAGGATGCGGTGCCCGCCGCCGGGCAGCAGCTCGTCGAGCAGCGCCAGACCGTGCCCGGCCATCCGTGCGCTGGCCTCGGCGTCCTCGCGGTGCAGCACGCGCGCCGCGGCCAGCGCCGCCGCGGCCGCCTGCCGGGGCTCCCCGGACTGGGCGAGCGCGGCGCGGTAGGCGGACCGCGCCCTGTCCACACCGACGGAGAGGTTCACCGCGGTCGGCCGGGCGCTCTCCAGCGCCTGCGCGGCCTCGTCCACGTCGAAGCCCCGCGCGGCGGCGAGCGCGACACCGTACGCCCCGGCGATGCCGAGCAACGGCGCCCCGCGCACGGCGAGCGTACGGATCGCCTCGACCAGGGCCGGGGCGTCCGTGCACACCAACTCGACCTCCTCGGCCGGCAGCCGCGCCTGGTCGAGAAGGACCAGGACGGGACCTTCGGGCGGCTCCTCCCATCGGATCACCGGTATCTCAGTCGGCCTCTTGCCCTCGCCGGTTTGCGCGTACTGATCAGCCATGCGGTCAGTCTGCCCGCTATCCGGCGGACAATTGAAGGTGTGCAGCCCATACCGCGGCCGGTCGCTCGATGACCACCCCATGGCACGATGGCTGCCAACCTGCCACCGCGACCGCGGACGGGCACCGTGAAGGAGCTTCGATGAACGACACTCCGGGCTGGGCCTCGCCCGGATCCGCCCCGTCCAACGGGCAGGAACCCGGTGCGTCCGGACCTGCCGAGCCCGCCGACCGGCCCGGCCCCGCACAGCCCGCCGAACAGCCGGGCACGGGCCCGCAGGACGGCGATTCGAAGTGGTCGAAGGAGCAGCCGCCACCCGGCCAGTGGTCCGCGCCCACAGGCGCCGCGGCCCCCGGCCAGGCACCGCCGCCACCACCGCCCGGCCCGGGCTGGGGCGGTGGACACCCCGGCGGTGGCTACGGAGGCCCCGGCGGTTACGGGGGTCCCGGTGGCTACGGCGGCCCCGGTGGGTACGGCGGCCCCAGTGGGTACGGGGCCTGGGGCGGCGGCTGGGGCGGACCTCCGCCCGCGGCCAAGCCCGGCGTGATCCCGCTGCGCCCGCTCGGCGTCGGCGAGATCCTCGACGGTGCCGTCTCCACCATGCGCACCTACTGGCGCACGGTCCTCGGCATCTCGCTGACCGTCGCCGTCCTCACGGAGGTCTTCGTCATCCTCCTGCAGGGGCTCGTCCTGAACGACAGCGCCAGCACGAAGACCCTCAGCGACCCACACGCCTCGCTCGACGAGGTCACCCACGCCCTGGGTGAGGTCATGCTCAGCACCGGCGCGGTCGTCCTGATCTCCATGATCGGCACCATCATCGCGACCGCCCTGCTGACGACCGTCACCAGCCGAGCCGTACTCGGCAAACCGGTGAGCATCGGCGAGGCCTGGCGCGACGCCCGCCCCCAGGTCCCCAAGCTGTTCGGCCTGATCTTCCTGCTGCTGCTCATCGCCGTCGGCATCCTGCTCTGCGGCGCGCTGCCCGGCATCCTCGTGGCGGTAGGCGGCGGAAGCGGCGGCGGAGCTGCCGCACTCGCCGTCTTCGGCCTCCTCGGAGCCGGCATCGTCACCCTGTGGCTCATGATCCGCTTCTCCCTGGCCTCGCCGGCGCTGATGCTGGAGAAGCAGGGCATCCTCAAGTCCATGAGCCGCTCCGCGAAGCTGGTGCGCGGCTCCTGGTGGCGGGTCTTCGGCATCCAGCTGCTCGCCACGATCATCGCGAACATCGTCGCGTCGATCGTCGTGATCCCCTTCGCCGCGATCGCGGCCGCCGTCAGCGGAGACGGCGTCTCCAACCTCTTCAACGGCAACGCCGGCGACCTCGGCTGGACGTACCTCGTCATCAGCGGGATCGGGTCGGTGATCGGCTCCATGATCACGTTCCCGATCACGGCGGGCGTGACCGTCCTCCTCTACATCGACCAGCGCATCCGGCGCGAGGCCCTCGATCTCGAACTGGCCCGCGCCGCCGGTGTCCAGGGCTACGGCGCCACCTCCGGCGCCACCCCCGGGAGCTGACACGGTGGCTCTGGCGGGGGGAGTTCTCACCACGGCGTCGGCCGTGCTGTCACTATCGCGCTCGGGCGACGAGCCACCGGTGACCATTCCGCGCGATCCCGCGCGGGAGGCGGCCCGGCGTGAGCTGGCCAAGCGGATGTACCACGAAAACGATCCCGGCCTGCTCCAGCGGGCCCTGGACGCCTTCTGGAACTGGCTCGACAGGCTGCTCAACACGGCCGCGGCCGCGACACCCGGAGGAACGATCGGCCTCCTCGTCGTGATCCTGGCCGTGGTCGCGGTGCTGGCTGCCCTCTGGTGGCGCCTGGGCACCCCGCACCGCCAAGCCGCCTCCGCCCCCGCACTGTTCGACGACCGCCCCCGCAGCGCCGCCGAACACCGCGCGGCCGCCGAGTCACACGCGGCCCAGGGCCACTGGAACCAGGCCCTCCAGGAACGCATGCGGGCCATCGTCCGCTCCCTCGAAGAGCGCGCCCTGCTCGACATCCGCCCCGGCCGCACCGCCGACGAGGCGGCAGCGGAAGCCGGTCGCGCACTGCCCTCCCACACCGACCGGCTGCGCACCGCCGCCCGGGAGTTCGACGACGTGACGTACGGCGGACGCCGGGCGAGCGAGGAGTCGTACCACCGCATCGCCGAACTCGACCGCGACCTGGAGCGCAGCAAGCCGGTCCTGGCGAGCAGCACGAACAGCGCGGCCCACACCACCCACAAGGGGGCCGCCGAATGACCACCGGGGCCACCACGCTCCCGTCCACCTCGGCCTCGCCCACCGCCCGCCAGGTGTGGACCCGTTCGCGCGGCGTCGTACTCGCCCTCGTACTGCTCCTGGTCGGTGCCGTCGCCATCGCCGTCGTCCGCTCCGACGTCCACCACGGCAGCCTCGACCCGCGCTCCGTCGACCCCTACGGCAGCCGTGCCGTGTCCGCACTCCTCGCCGAGCGTGGCGTGTCCACCCGCGTGGTCACCACCCTCGACGAGGCCCGCGCCGCAGCCGGCCCGGACACCACCCTCCTGGTGGCCGTCCCCGACCTGCTGACCCACCGTCAACAGAGCCAACTGCGCTACGCGACCGCCCACTCCGGAGGACGCACCGTCCTGGTCGCACCCGGCAGCTGGTCCGTCGAACGGCTCGCCCCAGGGGTCACCGCGGACCCGGCCACCAGCCTCGACTCCACGCTGTCCCCCGACTGCGCCCTGCCCGCCGCCCGGCGCGCGGGCAGCGCCGACACCGGCGGCATCCGCTACACCACCAGCCATCTCGACGCCGACTCGTGCTACCCCAGCGAGCGCCTGGCCACCCTGGTACGCGTCCCCGCGGCATCCGGGGGCGGTGACACCGTCGTCCTCGGCGCGCCCGACATCCTCTACAACGACCGCCTCGACGAGCAGGGCAACGCCTCGCTCGCTCTTCAACTCCTCGGCTCCCGCCCCCATCTGGTCTGGTACCTCCCCTCGCTCTCCGACGCCACGGCCACCGGCACGGGCGAGCAGAAGGGCTTCTTCGACCTGCTCCCGTCCGGATGGCTGTGGGCCACGCTGCAGCTGTTCTTCGCCGCGGCCCTCGCCGCCCTCTGGAGGGCACGCCGACTCGGCCCTCTGGTGCCCGAAAGACTTCCCGTGGCGATCCGCGCCTCCGAAACCGTCGAAGGCCGCGCCCGCCTCTACCGCAAGGCCAACGCCCGCGACCGCGCGGCCGCCGCCCTGCGCTCCGCCACCCGCACCCGACTGGCTCCCCTCGTCGGCGTACCCACGGCCCAGGCGCACACCACCGAGGCCCTGCTCCCCGCTCTGTCCGCGCACCTCCACGGCAACGGACAGGCCCTGCACTCCCTCCTGTTCGGCCCGCCGCCAGGCGACGACGCCGCCCTCATCGCACTGTCCAACCAACTCGACGCCCTCGAAAGAGAGGTACGCCGTTCATGATGGCCCCGACCACTGACAACGCCGGGTACGCCGGGGATCCGGGCAGCGCCCGCGCCTCCCTGGAAGCCCTGCGCGCCGAGATCGCCAAAGCCGTGGTCGGCCAGGACCCCGCCGTGACCGGCCTCGTCGTCGCCCTCCTCTGCCGCGGACACGTTCTCCTTGAAGGAGTCCCCGGAGTCGCCAAAACGTTGCTCGTCCGCGCGCTCGCGTCCGCACTCGAACTCGACACCAAGCGCGTCCAGTTCACCCCGGACCTCATGCCGAGCGACGTGACCGGCTCCCTGGTCTATGACACCCGCACCGCCGAGTTCTCCTTCCAGCAGGGCCCGGTCTTCACCAACCTCCTCCTCGCCGACGAGATCAACCGCACCCCGCCCAAGACCCAGTCCTCCCTCCTGGAGGCCATGGAGGAGCGCCAGGTCACGGTCGACGGCACGCCCCGCCTGCTCCCCGAGCCATTCCTGGTTGCCGCGACCCAGAACCCGGTCGAGTACGAAGGCACCTACCCCCTCCCGGAAGCCCAACTGGACCGCTTCCTGCTCAAACTGACGATCCCTCTCCCCTCCCGCCAGGACGAGATCGACGTCCTCACCCGCCACGCCGAGGGCTTCAACCCGCGCGATCTGCGCGCCGCAGGCGTGCGCCCGGTCGCCGGGCGCGCCGACCTGGAGGCCGCCCGCGCCGCGGTCGCCAAGACCGCCGTGTCCCCCGAGATCACCGCCTACGTCGTCGACATCTGCCGGGCCACCCGCGAGTCGCCCTCCCTCACGCTCGGTGTGTCGCCGCGTGGAGCCACCGCCCTGCTCGCGACCTCCCGCGCCTGGGCCTGGCTGACCGGCCGCGACTACGTGATCCCCGACGACGTGAAAGCCCTGGCCCTGCCCACCCTCCGCCACCGTGTACAGCTGCGGCCCGAGGCCGAGATGGAGGGCGTGACGGCCGACGCGGTCATCAACGCGATCCTCTCCCACGTCCCGGTCCCGCGCTGATGGCCCTCACCGGTCGCGCCGCCCTCCTGGCGGCCCTCGGCTCGATCCCCGTCGGCATCTGGGAACCCAGCCTGACGGGCTTCCTCGCGGTCAACGGCCCGCTGGCGCTGGCCTGCGCCTGCGACTTCGCCCTCGCGGCGCCGGTACGACGCCTCGTGCTGACCCGCTCCGGCGACACCTCCGTGCGCCTGGGCGAGGCAGCCGACGTGACGCTCACCGTCACCAACCCGTCCCGCCGTCCGCTCCGGGCTCGGATGCGGGATGCCTGGCCACCCAGCAGCTGGCAGCCCGGCACGGAGGTCGCCGCCTCGCGCCACCGCCTCACGGTGCCCGCCGGCGAACGCCGCCGCGTGACGACCCATCTGCGACCCACCCGCCGCGGCGACCGCCAGGCCGACCGCGTGACCATCCGCTCCTACGGCCCACTCGGTCTGTTCTCCAGGCAGGGCGCCCACCGAGTGCCCTGGACTGTACGGGTTCTGCCCCCGTTCACCAGCCGCAAGCACCTTCCGTCGAAACTCGCCCGTTTGCGTGAACTCGACGGCCGCACCAGTGTGCTGACCCGCGGCGAAGGCACGGAATTCGACAGCCTGCGCGAGTACGTTCCCGGCGACGACACCCGCTCGATCGACTGGCGCGCCACGGCCCGCCAGACCACGGTCGCCGTACGCACCTGGCGTCCCGAACGCGACCGACACATCCTGGTCGTCCTCGACACCGGCCGTACCTCTGCGGGCCGTGTGGGTGACGCCCCGCGCCTGGACGCCTCCATGGACGCGGCACTGCTCCTGGCGGCGCTCGCCTCCCGGGCAGGCGACCGGGTCGACCTGCTCGCATACGACCGCCGGGTCCGCGCCCTGGTACAGGGGCGTGCGGCCGGCGACGTCCTCCCGGCCCTGGTCAACGCCATGGCGACACTCGAACCGGAACTCGTCGAGACCGACGCCCGCGGACTCACCGCGATGGCACTGCGTACGGCTCCGCGCCGCTCCCTGATCGTCCTGCTCACGACCCTCGACGCGGCCCCGGTAGAAGTAGGCCTGCTGCCGGTGCTCGCGCAACTCACCCAGCGGCACACGGTTCTCCTGGCCTCAGTGGCCGATCCGCACATCAGCCAAATGGCCGCGGCTCGTGGGAACGCCGACGCGGTGTACGAAGCAGCGGCAGCCGCACAGGCCCAGGCCGAACGGCATCGCACGGCCGAACAGCTCCGTCGGCACGGTGTGACGGTTGTGGACGCGACGCCGGATGATCTGGCGCCGGCCTTGGCGGACGCGTATCTGGCGTTGAAGACGGCCGGCCGCCTCTGATACCGAGACCGAAATCCGATGCTCAGAGGAAGCCAAAGAGAGAAAGGGGCATCGGAATACCCCCGGAACGCAGAAAACCCCCGCATCTTTCGATGCGGGGGTTTTCCCAAAGATTGTTCGGCGGCGTCCTACTCTCCCACAGGGTCCCCCCTGCAGTACCATCGGCGCTGTGAGGCTTAGCTTCCGGGTTCGGAATGTAACCGGGCGTTTCCCTCACGCTATGACCACCGAAACACTATGAAACTGTGAACGCCACACCACCCTCTTCAGCGGGTGGGGCTGTTCGTGGTTTCAGAACCAACACAGTGGACGCGAGCAACTGAGGACAAGCCCTCGGCCTATTAGTACCAGTCAACTCCACCCGTTACCGGGCTTCCATATCTGGCCTATCAACC